>DQVU01000195.1 GCA_015661585.1 Methanothermococcus okinawensis
AACTCTTCTCTAGTTAACCTAGTAGATTGTTTAACATGATCCAACTCTGTCTTTAACTGGACTACTTTTATGAATAATATAACGTTTAGAATAAGACTGAAGGTAGCTATTATTATGGCTACTGTACCATAAGTCATTTTCTACCTCCAAATATTCCTCTAATGAATTTTTTAATAAAGGATTCTTTTTCAACTTTTTTAGGTTTGTATTCCTTACCTATCAACTTTGCAGCAATCTCCATAATGGCTTGAGAGGCGGGAGAATCTGGATATCTTATTACAATAGGTACTCCAAATGCAGCACACTTTCTTACGTTAGGATCTTCAGGAACTACACCTAGTACTGGAACCTCTAAAATAGTAGCAATAGCCTTTGAGCTTAATTCTGAATCTTCTTTCATAGTTCTGTTTATTACAGCTCCTAATACATTCGTATCTAATCTTCTGGCAATAGCTATAACCTTGAGAGCATCGGAGATAGAGGATATCTCTGGATTAACTACCAGTATTAGGTGTTCTGAAGCAGATATTGCAGTCAAAGCCTCCTTCCCAATCCCTGCAGGACAGTCTATAATTATAATCTCAGCCATGTCATATAATTTCCTCAGTACTTCCTCTAATTTCTCTGGCCGTGCCTTCCTAAATGCATCCAAGGATATACCTGCAGGTACTACCTTTACCCCTGCAGGTCCTTCATATATGGCCTCCTCTATACTGGCCTTCCCTGCAAGAACCTCGTTTAATGTTTTACCTTTTCCCTCAACTCCCATTACTAACTCTAAATTAGCCATGGCTATATCTGCATCTAACACTATAACATCTTTTCTGAATTTAGCTAAAGCCACGGCTAAATTTGCTGCAATAGTGGTTTTACCTGTACCACCTTTACCTGATGCTATAGCAATAGATATCGCCATCTTTCCACCTGTTACCGTCTCAATAGAACATCTTCCAATTTTTCAACTACCGCAATAATATCTTTATCCCTTACGCCGATAGCCGCATTTATAACAATGTAATCGTAGGGATACTTGTGAAGATAGCAGGTAGCAAATTTGTCGGTGGATCTTACACCTCTTGGGCCAGTAACCCGTAAGTTATAAAGTTTTCCTGCAATTTCAACAGGATCTGA
Source organism: Methanothermococcus okinawensis (assembly GCA_015661585.1). Lineage (GTDB taxonomy): Archaea > AGJL01 > Methanococci > Methanococcales > Methanococcaceae > Methanofervidicoccus > Methanofervidicoccus okinawensis_D. Next base: position 1,132 of record DQVU01000195.1, read on the forward strand.
ATCAACAGTTACAGCTAAGGATATGGGATTATTAATATTTAAAACTTTACATCCTGTTTTTTCAACTAGATTGTTTAAGAGTTCTTCTAAGAGATCCCTACATCTCCTCTGCTCCTCCATCAACTCTAGATATCTCCTCATTCCCAAGGATAGGAGAGAGATGAGTATATTTACAACAGGGGTTGCACAGGCTCTACCTGGATAACTAAGAGATACCTCCCTTAAAAAATCCCTATCCTTTGAATATACAATACCTCCACCTATGGGTGTTAGCAGGTTCTTATCTGAAGAACTTACTACTGCATCTACACGGTACTTAAATGCCCTCCTCAGTTTCTCTATGTAGTACCTACTCTGGAGTGCATAAGCACCGTTTACAATGTGGGGTATATTATACTCCTCACAGATCTTTCCTATCTCCACTATATCGTCACTTTCCCTAGGTGGAAAGAATGTTAAAGTACTTAATATACAGGGGTTGTTACCCATCTCTATCTCATGTACTATGGCATCCTCTATATCATCTATATCTACCTTGACGGCATCCCCGTAAAGTTTAGTCTCCACCAACCTCATCCTAAACCCTGCAAGATAGATCCCCTTTATTGGACTCTTATGGGCAGCGTAGGGATATATCACCACGTTGGAGTTATACATCCTCCTTACAGCATTTAGACAGAGGGAGAGGGAGAGTCCTGTTGCCACTGGTAGCCCTATCCCATGAACCTTTAAACCAAGATTCCTTAGGAAACTTGTTAGTATACTATTAGTTAAGTTGTACATTGCACTTGCACCTGGAGCTTTAGGTTGAGGATCTATGAGATTACCACTTCTGCCTATCCCATGGCAGAATCCAGAGACTAACTCCTCCTGGATCTTAGAAACACATCTGCCTTCTCTCTCCCCAACCCTTACAATCTTTGGATCCTTGTCAGTGTCCATAAGTGAGAGGAACTTTAAAAGTAATCTTATCTTATCTTCAGGTAACCCTTCTTTTGGAATTCTTCGATGATTTAGTATATCCTCGATGAATCTTAGGTTGTCCTTTAATATTAATAATCCTCTATTCTCTATATTCTTAGGGATCAGCCCACTTACATTCATCCTGAACATAGTTTCACTTTTTATCAAACTATCTATATACCAAATATCATGAACATACCTTTTAAACTATAATAATAAAGAATAATAATAAAAATAACAAAAAATTAATAAAGATAAAACTTCAAGAGGTTAATAGAAATCCCTCCTCTTTCTCCAGTACTCTGATATAAAGGCTATATTTTTGTTCTTTACCTGTATTTACTCTTTATTTATTTTAATTATTCTTTTTATTATTATTTTTTATTTCAAGATCTATGGTTGTTAGAAAAATCTCAGAATTGTTAAATACACAAAAGAGTAAATCTCGTTGTTATCCTCTGAGAGATATCTGACTTCAATAGAGTGAGGAAGTAATCATCCTTTTCTACATAAAACCTATATTTTTTATCTCCCATAATATTTTTGCTTCATTATTGTAAATAACCCTACTTCCCATCAAAAAACGATAAAATAATAATAATTATAAAAATAATAAGATAAAAAAATAAAAAAAACTCCTATCATCCCAAATATAAAATTTTAAAATTTTTAATACAACTGTTGATATTACAGTAGGATTTCTATCTTATCTGAGTGTTCAGAAAACATCTTGAGATATTTAATGATTTTAATTTTTTTAATTATTATTTTTAGTATTCTTTTAATCACTACTTTGATGAAAACTGAGGTTGTAAATAATATATGTGGGGTAATTATGGACATCAGGGATTATATGGATCTTATAAGAGTGAAGAACTGTCTAATCGCATCCTTTGGGACAGCTATCGCTGGATTAATTGCCTCTAATTTTAACATCCATCTGTGGGATAGAGTACTTCTCGCCTCTCTTGTAGTTTTCTTCATCTGTGGTTTTGGAAATGTTATAAACGATATATATGACATAGATATAGACAGGATAAACAAACCCTCTCGCCCCCTACCATCGGAGAGGATATCTCTCAAAAGTGCAAAATTACTCGCCTGGATACTGGCCATATCTGGAATACTTCTCTCACTTTTCAATTGGATATGTTTTATCATAGCCTTAGTAAATGCCACTATTCTACACCTTTACGCTAAGAGATTTAAAAGGAATAAAATAATAGGTAATCCCTTAGTTGCATATCTTACAGGCTCTGTGTTTCTCTTCGGTGGTGCTTCAGTTGGTAATATCTTTATTACCTTTATATTGTTTCTCTGTGCCATGCTAACAACCTGGGGAAGGGAGATAGTGAAGGACTTTGAGGATATGGAGGGAGATATGAGGAGTGGTGTTCTATCCCTTCCAATAAAGTATGGCAAGAGATCCCTCTACCTTGCACTTGGGTTGTTGATCTTGGCGATAATCCTCAGTCCATTACCCTACTTGCTGGATATCTTCAGTTTTCTCTACCTTGTAGGGGTGCTATTTTGTGATATATTACTTCTTTACTCTATTGTAAAACTCTTAAAGAACCCTACAAAGGAGGAGGCGTATAGATGTGCTAAGGAGATTAAGATGGTTATAAGTCTTATACTGATGTCTTTTATATTAGGGGCTATATATGGGAATTTATAATATGGTATGAACAAAAACTATTAAAATAAAAATAATTAAAATAATGTAAAAAAATAAAGAAATAATAAAAAGGAAAAAATTCCAGAAGAAGGATTAACAGAAATCTAACCTGTTTCTCAATATCCACTGTAGTTCAGGGAAACAAGGCTAATTTTATGAATTTTATTAGGTATGAGAGTTTTAAGTATTTTTAATTTTTATTATTAATATATATTTAAGATCCTCGATGGTGTTGTTATAATATATATTAATTTGTTCATGATTATATTAAAATCTCTGAGTACTAGAGAAATAGGCGGATTTTAAAGGGAAAAAACATGAGGGAGTTAAAAGATATCGAAAAATTTAAAAAATTTATCAAAGAAGAAAGGATAGATAAACCTGAGGTTATAGTTACTGGGAGATCTAACGTGGGAAAATCTACCTTAGTTAGGTTGATTACAAACAATAAAAATGTTAAAGTTGGGAAAAGACCGGGAGTTACCTTAAAAATAAACAAGTACCCTATGAAAAACTATGTTTTAGTAGATCTTCCAGGATTTGGATTTATGAGTGGTATAGATAGAAAGGTTCAGGAGTCTATAAAGGATAAGATAGTGTGGTATATAGAGGATAACTGTGAGAAGATAGCCTGTTCAATTTTGGTGATAGATGGAAAGGCCTTTCCCGAGATAGTAGAGAGATGGGATAGTAGGAATGAGATACCTATAGACATCGAGATGTTCCAATTTTTAAAGGAGTTGAAGTTGAATCCTATAGTCCTTATAAATAAGATGGATAAGATAAAGAAAAAAGATTGGGATGAACAGTTAAATAGGATAGTAAAGTTGTTTGGATATTCACCTCCATGGAGACAGTGGTTAGATATCTTCGTAGTAGGTTCCTTGAAGAAAAATTTTGGATGGAATAGGATATTAAGTATGATAAACAGGTACGTTGAAGAGTATAGGAAAAAAAGAGGTAGTTAAAAGGATGTTTATCCTTTCCATCAAAATAAAAAATAATAGAATAGAATTTAAAATGGGAAGAATAACCTTCCTCTGTAGAGGGATGTATAGGGGTTAGATAGTTTTTTATATTTTTTTTCAGGTACATAGCTTTTTAAACTATAATAATTAAAATATTAAAATAATTGGATAAAAAAGTAAAAAATTAATAAATAAAAAATAAGAAAAAAGAGGGTTAATGAAAATCATACTCTTAGTGTTCTGAAAAATATTTGAGATATTTAATGATTTTAATTTTTTAATTATTATTCTTTATCATTTTTTAATCACTAATTTGATGGGAGCTGAGGTTAATAGCATCTTATATCATCTCCTCTCTCCTAGATAGTACCTTGGTAAATATCTTGTCTAAATCCACAGCCTTTCCATGATCTGCTTTGGAAGGATCTACACCATCTTCTCCATAGGAGAACTGAACTATAAGCCCCTTTGCATCCCTAACTGTACCGTCGTACTCTACCTTTAAATCCTGTAGGGCGTTTATAAGTCTTCTCTGCATATATCCTGACTGAGCAGTTCTAACTGCCTGATCAACTAAACCTTCTCTACCTCCCATTGCATGGAAGAAGAACTCAGTTGGAGATAGACCTCTCTTGTAGCAACTTCTAACGAATCCATGGGATCTTGCAGATAAACTACCCTTCTTAAAGTGTGGTAATGTTCTTCCTCTATATCCTCTGAATATCCTACCTCCCCTTACAGACTGCTGACCTACACAGGCAGCCATCATTGTAATGTTTAAGAGGGAACCTCTTGCACCAGTTCTAGCCATCAGTGCAGCGTGGTTGTTCTCACTTAGATATCTCTCTGCAACCTTACCTGCCTCATCCCTTGCCCTACCTAACACCTGCATAATGTAGGTTTCCCTGGATTCCTCTAAGTTTCTTCCAGGTAGAGGCTCAAGGGTTCCCTCCTCGTACGCCCTGATAATATCCTCTACCTCCTCCTCAGCCTTATCTAGTATCTTCTCTATCTCCTTTCTAGCCTCCTCTGGTATATCCTCGTCGTCTATACCTGTGGTAAACCCTTTTATCATGAGGGTTTCAATAGCCATCTTTGTGGATCTATCTAAGAAGTCCCTTGCAACCTCAGATCCGTACTCCTTCACTATGGTGTTTAGGAGGATACCTGCCTCTGCACCGTATCCATTTTTATCTATTACTCCTTTTATAAGCTCTCCGTTCTTTATAACTACCTTGGCGTCGTATGGACACTCCTCCTTACATTCATCACATTTTTTACAGATCTTTGCCTTGTACTTCAGATTGAGTCCCTTTGGTAGTGCCTTACTGAAGATCCTCTTTCCACTGTACAGTTCTACACCATCTTTAACCATATCAGGTTCTCCTAAATCCTCCTTAATACCCCCTGCCCTCAGTATAAGGGTAGCCTCATCCCTTGTGAAGTAGGAGCTTGTTAAGATGTAGGCTCCAGAGATGTAGTCATGGATAGCACCTATAATAGGTCCTCCAAACCTTGGGGAAATGATATGTTTCTCTACCAACATTAGAACCTCAGCCTCTGCCCTCGCCTCCTCGTTCTGGGGGACATGTAAATTCATCTCGTCTCCATCGAAATCTGCGTTGTATGGTGGGCATACACATAGGTTGTGCCTGAAGGTTCTGTAAGGTAACACTTTTACCCTGTGAGCCATTATGGACATCCTGTGGAGGGATGGCTGTCTGTTGTACAGTACTATATCTCCATCCATTAAATGTCTCTCAACTATCATTCCCTCTTCAACCTTCTCCGCCCATAGATCCTTGTTTTTCTCGTTTATCTTTATCTTCACTTCCTCTTCCCTCCCATCTGCCAGTCTTATCCTCTTTATTATATAATTCACTCCAGGGTGTCTCTCTGAGCCATTTTTTATAAGTCTCTTTATCCTCTCTATATTGTGTTTTGTTACTTTCTCAGGTACTGTTAATTCCATCGCTATCTCTACAGGTACCCCTACCTCGTTTATACTCAATCTTGGATCTGGGGATATAACAGTCCTTGCAGAGAAATTTACCCTCTTACCTGCAAGATTGTGTCTGAACCTACCCTCTTTCCCTTTCAACCTCTGGGCTATGGTTCTAAGAGGCCTCCCACTTCTATGTTTGGCCGGAGGTATGCCAGGAGCCTCGTTGTCAAAGTAGGTATTTACATGGTACTGTAGAAGATCCCAAAGATCCTCGATAATTAAATTTGGAGCACCTCCTTCAATATTCTCCTCTAACCTCTGATTTATCCTTATTATATCAACTAATTTATGAGTTAGATCGTCCTCACTCCTCTCCCCACTTTCAAGTGTAATAGATGGTCTTACAGTAACTGGAGGTACAGGTAGTACAGTTAAAACCATCCACTCTGGCCTTGTAGTCTTTGGATTTATTCCTAACAGTAGGCAATCTTCATCTGGTATCTTCTCCAATATCTCCCTAACTTCTGAAGGTGTCATTTGTTTCTCTGATTTACCTTCCACCCTATAGTAAGTTGTAGGTTTGGAGTACTTAATACTGTACTTCGTCTCCCCACAGTAAGGACATACCTCCTTCCCTGCAGCATCTTTAAGTATCTCATCTACCAAGCTCCATTTATCCCCTCCATCCTCCTCCAACTTTTTCATCTTCTTCAAGTACTCCTCTCTCTTTGCCTCGGAGAGTGTTACCCTTCCACAGTGGGGACATACAGCCTTAAGGATCTTGTATATCTCCTTTGCAAATCCTATATGTATTACAGGTTTTGCAAGTTCAATATGTCCAAAGTGTCCTGGACAACTTCCAATCCTTCCTCCACATGTTTTACATATTAATCCAGGATCTATAACTCCTAATCTAGTATCCATCAGCCCTCCTTCTATAGGATAACCATCATCGTCGTAGGTATCTGCTGTTACAATTCTCGCTACAGATATCTTCCTAATATGATCAGGGGAGAGGAGTCCAAATACAATCTCTCCAATCTCCTTTGGAATGTCGTATTTGTCCATAGGATTTCACCTATCTTAACTATTAAAGGTGCTTTATTTATAATGAAGTAGTAGTATCCCACAGAGTAAATCCTCCCTTCTTTTAGTACTTAGAGAGTATATATTGTTATTATACTCTATCCCTAACCTTCAACTTTGGATTTATACCCATACTCTTAAGTTCATCCAGGAGTAATTTAAATGCATAGGGCATTTTAACCTTTGGTATCTTTTTGTTACTTTGGGCATCCTCCATCTCTCCACATACCTGGCAGTACTTAATACCTTTCCTATGATCGTATATTGCAATCTCCCCACAGTTTGAACAGATATAACACTCGTATGGATCAGATTCGTCAAATAACCTCTCCTTAAGGAGTAGGGCAGCACCATGTCCTATGAGTACATCCCTCTCCATCTCTCCGAATCTTAAACCACCTTCTCTCGCCCTACCCTCTGTAGGCTGTCTTGTAAGTACTTGGATTGGTCCCCTACTTCTTGCATGGATTTTACCTGCAACGAGGTGGTGCAGTTTCTGGTAGTAAGCTATTCCGATGAATATCTCACATTCCAACTTCTTACCTGTTTTTCCACTATACATAACTTCCTTTCCATGGTGTTTAAAACCGTACATCTCAAGAGTCTTCCTCAGATCCCACTCCTTCTCTCCACTGAATATGGTACCGTCTATTCTCCTACACTCCAAGGCTCCAACCTTTCCACCTATCATCTCTAGCAGTTGCCCTATGGTCATCCTAGATGGTATGGCATGGGGGTTTATTATCAGATCTGGCACTATTCCACTTTCAGTAAATGGCATATCCTCCTGGGGAACTATCAGTCCAACAACTCCCTTCTGCCCATGCCTGGAGGCGAACTTATCTCCCAACTCAGGTATTCTAAGATCCCTAACCTTCACCTTTACCAGTCTATTACCCTCCTTAGT
>DQVU01000079.1 GCA_015661585.1 Methanothermococcus okinawensis
GGCACCCTCCCTGCTACGATGTCGTTTTCAACGATCTGAGGAGTCGCAACGAATATCTTCCCTGTTTTCCAGAGTTTCTCCCTCTTTTCAGGAGGAATCTTTCCAGTTAAAACTACTATTTTCTTCTCTGGAATGTTTAGGAAATTCTTTAGACTGTTATAGTGTTGTTCTACCAGGGGACGGGAGGGGGCTATAATTAGAACCTTCCCCTCACTCTTAGATAACATACCTGCAATTGTTAATGTGGCAATAACTGTTTTTCCAAGACCTGTACCTAGGACACATAGGGTATTCTTCTCTAAAGCCCTTGCCACGATCAGTTCTTGATATGTTCTAGATTCTACAGTGTTAGGTTTTATAAGAGGGTGATTTACATACATGGAATTCACCTATGGTAATTATCGATAAAGGAATAACAACAATCTATATTATAATAAAAACCCTAAACAAAAATAATTATACTAAATAACAACTGGAGGAATCTCGATAAAAAATAATAATTATAAAAATTTAAAAAAATAGTTCCCATCAAAGTGATAGTTAAAAAATAATAAAAATAATATATAAAATAACAATAAAAATAGGAAAAGGTTTTAAAATAAAAATTAAATCCCAGTTGATGGGAACGATGGTATTTAAAAACATTATTTTTATTATAGTAATAAAAGGATTATCAGAGATCCCGCCTTACTTCCCAGTACGCAGTGTAGTTTTGGGATAATAATCTGTTTATTTTTTCCTGTTTCATTATTTTATTTATTTTATTATATTTTATTGTGATATATTATTACTATATTTTACTATATTTTCTTTACCTACCTAACTGGATATGGGCTCTTGCCAAGTGTCCGGATGCAAGGGCTCCAAGGAGAGACAACTCTCCAGCCAACACAGCCCCTCCAACGATCTCTGCAAATTTAAGAGCCTTACCACTACCGTAACATCCCAGCATCTCTAAACATTCCCTCTGTGTCTCCACCCTTGTACCTCCCCCTACAGTCCCTAAAGGTACATCTGGTAGTGTTACAGAGAAGTACAGCCCATCCCCTTCAGCCTCTACAACAGTTATACCTAAACTACCCTCTACAATGTGGGCCTCATCCTGCCCAGTTGCTAAGAATATGGCACCTATTATATTGGCGTAATGTGCATTGAACCCCATGGAGTTAGAAACTGCTGAACCTATGAGATTCTTATATAAATTAACCTGCTCTATAGCCTTTGAGGTGGTTTTTAGATACCTCCTTACCTCCTCCTCCTTTAAAAACACCTCTGCAACAACAGTCTTACCCCTCCCCTCCACCATATTTACTCCACTAGGTTTCTTATCTGTACAGAAATTACCACTTAGTGCAACTGTCTGTACATTAATACCTCCATTCTCCTCCTTGGCAACCTCCTCCTCTATAAACTCACATGCTTTCTCTGTAGCAATCGTTACCATGTTCATACCCATGGCGTCTCCAGTGGTGTAGGTGAATCTTGGATATACGTACCTCCCAACTATCGCTATAGGATGGATAGATATCAACTTACCATGTCTCGTTGTACTCTCTGCAACCTCCTTTATCCTGTGGAAGTTCTCCAGTATCCAGTTCTTCAACTTTA
>DQVU01000182.1 GCA_015661585.1 Methanothermococcus okinawensis
AATGTAGAGCCTGGGATTATATATACCTCGTAGTTGTTCTCCTTAGCAACTTTTATTATATCTCCTAATGGACATCTTTTGCAGAAAACACACTCTACACCGTTTATCCCTAACTTGGCGGGACACTTTATATCCCTTAAACAGTGGGGAAGTATAAGTACCTTTCTCTCAGCGTTCTTGAAGGATTGATAGTAGTATCTATTGTAGAAGTCTATTCCTATCCTGTAGAACGTATCCTCTGTACCTATCATTAAACATAACTTTAAAAGTATAGGATGAAAGTTATCCATAATATATAAAAATACCGTTGGAAAGAGTAACTTGTTTTTCTTTACTAAGAAATAACCAAGTACTAAACTGACAAGTACTATGATAAATCCCAAAAGTATAATTAGAGCTGAGAGTATCCCTAAGAATTCAAAAAAACCTGACAACCCCAACCCATCAAAAAACATGATATTCCCATTTTAAGTGAATTGCAAATTCTTTAATCTATTACATATATGATTCAATATATTCTTTAAGTTCTTTCTGTTGTCAAATTTCTCTACTATTCTCTGAAGTTCTTCCCTATCTAAATTCTTATAATCTCTAACGTACTTCCTAAGAAGTGGCAGGCATCTAGTAAGTTCATCTACTATGGTAACTGTAGATTTTTGGGCTGTCCTGGAGAGTGGATTTAGATCTATAGAGATAACCTTCTTGCCCATCTTCACAAGAGCCTCAGTCCTATCTCCGTCCTCCAAGGGTACAAGGACTACATCTGCAGAGTATATCCCCTCCTGGGAAACCTTTCCCCTTGCACTCTCCAAGTTAGGTATCTGTTTGTTTGCATCATCTACCCCTAAGATCTTGATTTTACCCTTTCTTATTTTCTCCCTAATAACAGGATCCTCCTCAAAGAACTCTTTAATTCTTCTCAATCTCTCCTCACTTCTGTAAAATAGATTCACCTCGATCTTCCCATTCAACTCCTCTGCAAGTTTGACGATCTCCTCTCTAGCCAGTGCCACCGTATTGCCATTAACTGAGATAACAGGGTTCTTCGCCAGTACCAACATCGCAGAGGCGGTTTTTATAGCCCTTAGGGCAATATCTGTAGTCCTCTCTCCTATGAGGTAGTCGAATGTCTCCCCCCTACCATGGGCAATTAGGCCAGCCTTTGCAAGTATCCCCCTATCTAATGCCTCAACTATCTTCTCCCTATTTAGAAGAGATTTATATCTTGGATGGCTCTTTGGGATGTTCATAGTCTCAAGTTATATGGTTTCTATTAGATGTAAGTTCGTATATACCACAGGAGTCGTTATTCTCTTCATCTACTATTTCAACATCTTCTATGGATTTTAAACCTAAGCTGTCGGCAGTCCTCTCTATTCCTAACTTTTTATCTGTATCGATCTCTATGACGTAAGCCTCCAATGTAGGTATCTTAAGGATATTACATGCTACAGCCCTGTGATGTCCATCTACGAGGATATACTGATCATCTCTATCCTTTTTCTTTATAACTATTATGGGCTCAGCGAGACCCCTCTTCAACTCGTATATCCTACCCTGTAATTCATCTGCATAGATCTTACCCTGAGTTGGTCTAATTTTATTCACTGGGATGGTATCTGTATATACCTTAACGTTAAATCCTAACTTTCTATAGGCATCCACTATTTTATTTAACTTCTCTGGAGTAGTTTTCTCTATCTGGGATCTTATAACGTCGGTGTTGGTAATTATACCCAATAGTCTATCCTCCTCATCTATAACAGGTAATTTTGAAAATCCTGTCCTGAACATCAACCTTCCAACATCCCTTATATTGGCATCTGGCCTAGTGGTTATCATATTTTCTCTTTTAACCATTATGTTCTTTACCTTTTCATTCTCGTCTTTGCCTATCAGATCGTTAACTGAGACGATACCTACCACCTTACCCTCTAAGACTACTGGAAATGTATCATGGGATGTCTTCTTAATAAGTTCTATTACATCTTTCACAGTATCCTCTGGACTGACGTAGTATACATTCCTCGTCATATACTCCTCCACTTTAACCATAGGTGACCCTTCCACTTTTTCTGTACAGTACTTCTCCTGTCTTTTTATTTCTGATCTCTAATATCCTATGGAGTGGGATGGATGTGATTTCATAGTTTCTTTCGAGTATTATAAAAGATCCCTTGATACTTATTCTATCCATCGAGATTCTCTTTTTAATATTATCATATCCTCTCTCACTTTCCTCCCTATGGAGATATACTATCTCGTAATCTTCAGGGGAGTAGTCAGGGTGCCAGAGTATTTTATTTATTAGTTCTTTTAACATAGTATTTCTATTATATCCTTTTTAGAAATTTTATATTTATTCTAATTATTCTTTTTATTTATTATTTTTTTGCTTAATATAAATCCCAAACTTAACAGCATCTTTATTACAGACAGTTTTACATTCAAAACATCTTATACACTCATGTTGAGGTATATTTTTTGTCAATTCTATCTGTACTGGACATCTTCTATCACATAATTTACAACCTACACATTTTTTATCATCAATTTTTAATTTAAATAAGGGCCTAATTGAAAATATACCTAACAACGCTCCTATTGGACAGAAGTATCTACAGAAGAACATAGGATATACAACTCCCATAATTAAGAAAAATACAAGTAATATTATAGAGATTACAGTTCCATGGAGGTTGGTTAGAGTACCGAGGGGACACACCTTACAGAATGCATAAGTTGATAATTTATAGGTTAAGTATAAAAATAATATTAATACTCCATACTTTAGATAGATCAACTTACTGTGAATCTTCTCTGGAACTGTTGGGAGGAACTTCAACTTGGAAACTTTCATCCTCAGCCTATAGGTAATATCGAATATAAATCCAAGGGGACATACCCATCCACAGAACACCCTACCTAAGATAAGGGTGAGTAAGAGGAGTACTAAGGTTGAAGTTAGATAGAAACCTCCCATTAAAATAAACCTCTTTATTACACCTAATACACATAGACACAACCCAGATAAATATATAAAATAGACAAAAAACAGTAGTTGTATCAACTTTCTTATTGATTGTAAATGCTCCTCAAAAAAGTTATAGATCTTTGACACTTTATCACCTATAATAAATTAAATACTTTTTTTAATTAAATTTAACAGTATTTCTCTCAGATTAACCTCCATAAATAAAAACTCTATTATTTTATCAATAGGGGATTTTTTATTTTGATAACTATTTTCAGAGATGGAGTTATTCAACAATTCACTTTCAGAGGCGTTTATATCTCCTCCCTTAGGACCTCCTATACTTTCTGGTGCCGGCTCACTATGATCACAGATGTTGTTGTTATTTGTGTCTACATATCTTGAACAGTATCCTGGATAGTAACAGGAGGAGTTTGTTATCCCGTAGGGACAGTCGTCCCAGGCGAGACTTAAGGGCAATATTGTGAAAATTATTAGAAAAATAGTAAATTTTTTCATAACACCACCTAAAATTAAAAGTTAATTATTTCACTGTTCAATTAAAGTCTTTCTCTATAATCTATCCCCATTTATGCAGTTTTCTCTTAATGAGGTTGTAGGGGACATTAACTTTTAACCTTTCTCTCTTCCTCACTTATTCCCATCACTTTCAATATTTTAGTCTGTATAGCCTCTTCAACTAACTTCCTAAGTGAATCCTTATCTGAGACAGATTCAAATATCCCAAGATCTATACTTGCCGCTGCAGCCTTTTGATGCCCTCCTCCTCCAAAGGCCCTTCTCATGATATCTCCTACATCTATCCTCAAGTCCTTTGTCCTGGCACTTATGTATATCTTATTCCCAGATATTCCAAATACATAAGTTGTAGTTATACCCTCCATCTTAAGTAAAAAATCTGCAGCTTTGGCTAATGCCCCTCTATTCTTAATAGTACCCACATAGGATAGTGCAATGCTACTTCTAACTATCTTTCTATTTAAGATAGATCTTGCAAGAATCTCCATGGTTTCAGTGTCCATCTCAGGATTCTCTATCATCTCTAAGGTTTTTGGATCCATTAGATCCTGTAAATATCCCGCAGCCTCAAAGTCTTTTTTAGATGTCTTTCTCCTGAAATAGTTGGTATCTGTACATATGGCGTAGTAGAGGGCTGTTGCTAAATCCTGCTTTGGGGTTATATTCAATTCGTTTAAGTACTCCAAGAGTATCGTTGCAGTTGCTCCAATCTCTGGTCTTATATCCATGTATTTTGCTGTTAGATCCCCATTCTCATGGTGGTCTATAAGGATGTCTATCTCACGATCTGGATTTATAGGGAGTAATTTGGAGGAGGAAGTATCTACAACTGCAATACCGTCGTATTTATCAATATCTATATCCTCAATAGGTATCAACTTTATACCGAGGAGGTTGACCATAGCCTTATTTTCATCGAACTCTATCCTTCCTCCATAACCTATATCCGCCCTTACCTTCCACCTCTCAAGTATCCTCTTCAGAGCCATTGCACTGGCTATGGAGTCTGGATCTGGGTTGTTGTGCATGAGTATTAAAAAGGATATAATACCGTTGTTGTTAACACCTTCCTTCAGGTTATCTGCATCTATGGTAACACCATGTTTTGACTTTAAATCCAGTATTACCTTTTCCAGATCCATCAGTCTTTTTCTTAATTGAGATTTCTCTATCTCAACTACTATCTCCTTGGCAGCACAGTCAATAGGATATATAACCCTATCTACCTGAGTTCCCGAATATAGATCTGGATACTTGGGGATCCCTCTGACAATTAAATAGGCAGTAGAATTTAACTCCTTTATCAGCTCTACTATCTTTTTATTTGTTGTATGGTCGTTGGTAAGTATCAGTACAGTATCTGCTTCTTTAATACCAGCCTTCAGAAGTGTCTCTTTTTCACAGGCGTCTCCTACGATATATTCAAAGTCTAACTTCTCTACAGATTCAAAAACTGTTGGGTTTTTGTCTATTACTTTTATTCTATCTAAGGCTTTAGCATAGTTTACAACTTTACGACCAAAGGAACCGTAACCTATAATCAGTATCATATTCTCCTCCAGAAAGAGAGGTTATTAATAATTATAGTAAATATCTTAAGGCAACAAATACTTTAAAAATTTTTTCTAAAAAATATCTATTAAATTAAATATAAATATATTTTAAACTCTATGAAATGTTAAATTACATTCTCTCATGTTATATAACATTTATGGTTTAATTAACATTAACATCTCTAAGAGGTTTAACCATGACAAAGTTAATAATCTGCGAGAAACCTAAGGTTGCGAAGAAGATAGGTAATGCTCTGGGAAAGGTAAAGAAGAAATCCTACAATGGAGTACCTTATTACGAGGTGGAGAGGAATGGAGAGAAGATTATAGTTGCCTCTGCAGTTGGACATCTCTTTACATTGGAGGAGGACGGTAAAAATAGGAGATTTGGAGAGTATCCAGTATTCAGTGTAAAGTGGGTACCTGCATGGGTAGTAAAGGGAAAGGAGTATGTAAAGAAGTACATAGACACTTTAAAAAAACTATCAAAGGATGTAGATGACATCTATATAGCGACAGATTGGGATATTGAAGGGGAGTTGATAGGCTACCACGTCCTCTACTATATCTGTGGGAGAAGGGATGCAAAGAGGATGAGATTCTCCAGTTTAACAAGGGAGGAGATAGTAAGGGCATATGAGAACCCAGATAGGATAGACTTTGGCCTCGTAGATGCTGGAGAGAGCAGGCACAAGTTAGACTGGTACTACGGGATCAACGTCTCCAGGGCCCTTATGCAGTCCCTCAAGGCCGTAAATAGATGGAGGACTATGAGTACCGGGAGGGTACAAGGTCCAACTTTAGCCTTCTTAGTGGAGAGGGAGTTAGAGATAAAGAACTTCCAGAGTAAGAAGTACTGGGTAATAGAGGGGTTATTGGAGGGAGATATAAAGGCTATTCATAGTAGGGGGAAGTTCTGGGATGAGAGAGAGGCAAAGGAAATATACAGTAAGATAAAGGATAAAAAAGAGGGTGTAGTTCTAAAGATTGAAAGAAGGGAGAAAAATATAAAACCTCTTCCCCCCTTCGACTTAGGGACTCTACAGAGGGAGGCATACAGGATATATAAAATCTCCCCTAAGGAGACTCAGGAGATCGCCCAGAGACTCTATGAGAAAGGATACTGCTCCTACCCAAGGACAAGTTCCCAGAAACTCCCCGATAACTGGAAATACTTGGAGAATATATTGAAAAAGATCACTGAAATTGAGGAGTACAAGAAATACGCCGAGAGAATAATTAAGGAGGGTAGAAAACCTGTTAAAGGTAAGAAAGAGGATCCTGCCCACCCTGCAATACATATTGTAGATATACCTGAGGAACCTCTAACATCTAAGGAGAGGAAGATCTACGACCTTATAGCTAGAAGGACCTTGGAGATATTCTGGGATGATATGAGGAGAGAGTATATAAATGTATACTTAGATATAGATGGTGAGTTGTTTAAACTCAGTGGTGCCAGGACATTAAATGAAGGTTGGCATGAGATATACTACTTCACTGAGTTTAAGGAGAAAGAGATTCCCAACTTCAGAGAGGGAAATGTAGTATCTATTAAGAAGATAATATTAGAGGAGAGGAGAACTAAACCTCCTAAGAGATACACCATGTCCTCTATTATAAAGGAATTGGAGAAAAGGAGATTGGGAACAAAATCTACAAGGGCGGAAATTGTAGAAAAACTTATAAAGAGAGGTTATGTAGTTGAGGAGAAAGGTAATCTTAGAGTAACTAATTTAGGCATGGCGGTGATCGAGACTTTAAAGAAGTACTGTCCCGAGATAGTAGAGGAAGGTATGACAAGGGATATGGAAGATAAACTAGAGAAAGTACAAAGGAGGGAAGTAAGGAAGGAAGATGTTTTAAAGGAGGCTGAAAAGAGATTGAAAAAGATACTGCAGGAGGTAAAAAGTAAAGAGGTTGATATTGGAAGAGAGCTGATAAGTAGGATTGAGGAAGATGAGAACATAAAAACCTCTGGAAGATGTCCAAAGTGTGGGGGATACCTTGTAGTTAGAAGGAGTAAATACGGGGAGTTCTTAGGATGTTCCAACTATCCAAAATGTAGATATATTGGGAATGTAAATAAAAAGATGAATAAAAATTAATAGTATTAACCTTATTTTTTAAATATCAGTTTGATGGGAAGTAGGGTTAATAATTATAAAAATAATAAGGCAAAAATTATATCCTCCTATTTCCGAACATTGGAGGAAGAGAATTCTCCGAATATCTCCTAACACAACTGTTAAACTTCCCTATATCATAATAAATTTCCTCAACCTATCCCAGTGTTCAGGAAAGATCCTGAGATATAAATGTAGTTATATTATGGGATTAACAACCATTGAGAATTATAAATAAAATTATAAAGAGAATGATTAAAATCAAAAAATAAAAACAAAGAATATAACAAGTGAAAAAGCAAAATAAACTCTTATCTTCTGGGCTAGACTAATAATAGATATTGGAGAGATAGAATAGAATTTTCTGAAATCTTTTTCTTAAGAGTTTTTTACTTTTCTGTTATTATCTTGATTAAGCACATGCAAAATTCAAACTCCCAATTTCATCTAAAATTACAGCGTTTTATGGCCGAATTCGACCCCTCTCCACGAATGATAAGACAGAGAGCTCTTTTAGAGTTTATAAACACCAAACAAATGAGTATTGAGGATAGACTAAAATTAGAGGCTCTTTTTAGCTACTATCTCGGTGCTATTGACTCTAAAGTTATAGTACTCTATAATCGTTCCCTGGATGCTCTATTAAAGATCCCATATTCAAC
>DQVU01000196.1 GCA_015661585.1 Methanothermococcus okinawensis
CTTATGTGTGCTTCATCCCTACCTGTGTAGATCCTTCCACTGAGATAAACTATATCTCCAACCTTCAATTTATACACTGTATCCTTTGATATAGGAGTTTTTAACTCCACATTTTCACCATAGATTTATATATTTTATCATTAATACAATAATTATTATATAACAGTTATTAAAAATTATTAGGTGAGAAGATGAGAAAGGACTTCCCAGAGGAAGGAGAGTTAGTTATAGGTACAGTTGTAGATGTTAAACCTTATGGGGCATTTGTAGAGTTGTTGGATTATCCAAATAGAGAGGGGATGATTCATATATCTGAGGTATCCTCTGGATGGGTAAAGAATATAAGAGATCATGTTAAAAGGGGACAGAGGGTAGTGGCAAAGGTAATGAGAGTAGATAAGAAAAAGGGACATATAGATCTATCTTTAAAGAGAGTTACAGAACAGCAGAAAAAGGCTAAAATACAGGAGTGGAAGAGGTTTCAAAGGGCGGAGAAGTTACTACAATTTGCAGGGGAGAAACTTGGAAAGTCCCTTGAGGAGGCCTGGGAGGAGGTAGGATATAAGTTAGAGGAGGAGTTTGGAGAACTCTATCACGCCTTGGAGTGTATCGCCATAGAGGGCAAGGAGATCTTAGAGGAGTTGGATATTCCAAAGGAGTGGAGGGATGTACTTTACGAGGTGGCTGTTGAAAACATAGAGTTGCCTACTGTAAAGGTAGATGGTATATTGACACTTACTACAACGGAACCTAACGGTATCAAAGTTATAAAGAATGTCCTGAAGAAGGCCCTAAAGGCCAACCCCTACGAGGACGTCGTTGTAGATATAAGATACGTTGGAGCTCCAAAGTACAGGATAGAGGTTGAGGCTCCAGATTATAAGAGTGGAGAGGAGGTACTGAGGAAAGTTGCAGATACTGCTATAAACTCCATCAAGAAGTATAAGGGAGGAGAAGGTAGTTTCGTAAGGGAGTACCATTAAAATAAAGTTAGATGAAAACATGAGGATAAAAAAGTGCCCAAGATGTAAGAGATATACGTTGAAGGATATCTGTAACATCTGTGGAGAAAAGACTGTAACTGTCAAACCACCGAGATTCTCCTTAGAGGACAGATATGGCAAGTACAGGAGGATGTTGAAAAGATCTTTAAAGGATAAAAAATAATAAAAAATAAAGTAGAAGCCTTGTTTTAAATCAAGGGAAGATCTCAAGATTTAAAAAGGAATAAAAGGACTCTCTTTATATTATTACCTTTTCTCCCGATATTTCTAACGTAGAATAATATATTTCCCTAGTGAAATTATGGATAGTAGTGTTTTGATCAGGAGATGTAATGAATTTTTAGAGGAGTTGTCAAAATTTAGAGAGGAGATGTCGTCAAAATTTTCAGAGAATTTAGATAGTGATTTCTATAGTAATCTGATAGATACCCTAAGTAGGAATTTAAAAATTTTGGAGGATTTAAAGGAGAAAATGGAATTACAGGGTTTTGATACTCCGTTCATAGGTGTGGGGAAGTTAAAAGGGTGTGATGAGGAGGATCTCTACGAGATAAAGTCTTACGTCTCCTACCTTAGAAGGATGGTAGATGAGAAGAAGGGGGTACTAGAGAGGGTGAGGTACGCCATAGTATCCCATAGAATAGCCTTGGGACATCTGAAGGAGAAGGAGGGGAATAGAAGGATAGTACATTTTCTACCTTACGACGGCTCCAATAAAAATATACTCTTCAATATGCCAACACTCTTTGTCAGAACGTACAAGAGACTTTTAAATATATTGGAATCTGAAGGTAAGGGAATACTAAGTTCTGTCACTATAACCTTTATAGTGGTGGAGGATGGGAAGAGGAAGTTAAAGAGGGTAAAGATAGAGGATGAAAATTACGAGGAGTATCTTAAGAGAAACTATGGAGATGTACTTATAACCTCTATAAAGAAGAATTATACTAAGAATAAACTGATATCTGACAGTTATGTAAGGAAAACTCTGGCACTGTCTTACCTACTGGCATACTGGAATGAGATAGAAGGAAAGATAAAGAAGGAATATGAAGAAAAACTCTCTGAACATCAAAGGGAATTGATAGAGAAGTACAGGAGTACAGTGTTGGACCTGAGGGAGGATGTAGAGGGAGGAGTGATAGATGTTAGAGCCTTGGAGGAGTTGAAGATAAAGAGGATAAGGATGAGGGAAGAATTGGAAAGATTAGGAATCTACAAGGGAGGAAAACCAGTAGGAGAGTTGGAGAGTGCTCTCAGGGTAGAGAGGGAGATCTCGGAAAAACTCTCATACAGTATAGCTGTAAAGTACCTCTCTCAGGATATCTTCAAGTACTACCTCTACAAGACCCCAGATGAGAGAGGTAAATCCAGTATGTTTCCCTCCATTCTTCCTACACCTTCTCCTTTAAATCTAAGGTGGATGGAACTTGAGGGGATAGATCCTGTAAATGTCTTAGATGTTAAATTCTTACTTGAGAGGGAACTTCCAAAGTACAGTATTTCCATTAAGAACCTTGGAGGGGTGGCTCTATATTTGGTTCATGGTTGGGATGGAGTCCAGAGGTACGGGTTCAGGAGGGAAGATGTTGAGGAGATTCTTAAAGATATAGCCCCTATAGATAGATTGAGATCTCTACTGAGTAAAAAAGGAGTAGATATAAAGAAGTTGGAGAGGTACAACTCTATAAAGAGGGAGAGGACGAAGAGGTTCTTAGATGCCCTTAGTAGGTTGTAACCATGCTCAACCCTCTAATACTCTGGGGATCTGTAGTATTTGATAGAATCCTTGGAGAACCTCCTGAGAGAATCCACCCTGTAGTCTGGATAGGTAAGTTGATTTACCTCCTGGAAGATATTTTTAGATCTACCTACTCAAGAGATAAGGTTAGGGATCTCCTTTTTGGATCCCTTACTACATTAATTACATTGACGGTGGTATTTTTAGCATCTTATATCCTCGAGATATCTCTAAGTAAATTACCTGAGATCCTTCAATATCTCCTTTACCCCCTTATCCTCTCAACAACAATAGGGTATAAGTCCCTGTTAGATTTCTCAAGGAAACCTATAGACTGTGTGAAAGAGGGGGATATAGAAGGTGCGAGGAAGTACCTTCAGTGTATAGTAAGTAGGGATACCTCGAAGTTAGATATAGAACATATCCTATCTGCATCGGTGGAGAGCCTATCTGAGAATATAACAGATAGTATTATCGCCCCCCTCATCTACGGGGCACTCTTTGGACTCCCTGGAGCCTTCCTATACAGGGCTGTGAATACATTAGATGCTATGATAGGATACAGAAATGAGAGATACGAATACTACGGTAAGTTAGCTGCCCGTTTAGATGATACATTAAATATTATACCTTCACGTATTGCAGGTTTGCTCCTTGTAATAACTTCGCCACTATATGGAGGAAGTATGAAAGGGGCACTCTACGGTTTCCTTAGGGAGGGTTCTAAAACCCCCTCTCCAAATTCAGGCTATACTATGGCAACAGTAGCTAACAGTTTAAACATTACCCTTGAGAAAATAGGATACTACAGATTAGGAAGGGGGAATATAGATCTTAAAAAGGCTTACGATTCCTTGAAGGCTGTAGATGTGGTAGTAATATTCTTTCTTGTAGTTTATACTCTTTTGTATTGTTTTATTGGCTAATAAAAAATCTACTTCTCATAGTTATAATTAAAAAGATAATAATTATAATAAAAATCAATGAAAAATAAAAGGTAAATGCATTTTCACCTGTATATTATTTAACCACCACTTTGAGGGGAACTAAAATTATTATTTTATCTTACAATGTAGGGCTTATTTTCCAGATCCCTTATCAATCTCTCCAACCTCTCCCTGTCCCTTTCAGAAATATCCACGAAGAACACCCTGCCCCCTACCTCTCCCCTCTCCTTCAAGTTTGTAATTCTGAAATATCCCTTCTTAGTGGCCACGTAACCTGTGGTATAAGATGGATTATCTGAAATACACAACTCTGCAATAACTCCCAAGTCTATAACCTTAGTTGCTATCGCTATGGCATCAACAGTCCTCTCTGTTCCCAAATTCTCCTTTAATATCCTATTCCTTAACTCCTCAGATGTAGATATACACTTCACCCTTACACCCCTCTCCCTGTCAGGTTCCAACCTATGTCCCTCCAAGTTCAATATACTTGCTCCCCTCATACCTCCCTTATCAACTATTCTAAATGCCTCCTCTATAACATCTTCTTTTATTCCCTCTTTTCTCAGAATATCCCTGGCAACCTCTCTGGCCTCTTCCTTACATCTACACCTAATAGTTTTTATAGGTAGGTGATCTATATACTTTATATTCTCTTTAATCTCTTCAATCTTTATGTTTATGAAATCTGGAGTTCCATTCTCATGGGAAAATGCCCTTCTTATAAACTTGATGGTGTATTCCTCTACCTTCTCCCTCTCTACTATAGTCTCTGCCCCTGAAATATGCCTACCATTTTTCGACGCCCTCATTTTTACACTGTACATATTTATCCCAGGTTATTTTTTGTAGAGTACTCTCCAGTGTCCAAAATAGGTTGGATAATAACTGGAATTTTATTCTTTTTTATATGTTGGGGTTTTTATCATCGATTTTATTATTTTTATACTTTTTATTATTCTTAATACCATAGTTCCTATCAACTGATAGTTTAAAAAATAAGAAAATAAAAATAATAATAAAGATCAATAAAAATTATAAAAAATAAAAAAGAATAAAAAGCCTAAAAAGAACAGAACAGAAATCTCGTTTACTCCTCCAGTACTCAGTATAAACTGGAGAATTGAAATAAAATAAGTTCTTATTCCAGGATTACACTATGCTCAATTCATACTTAAAGGTTGTAGGGCACTTTCTATACTTCATTTCTAATACTTTAAATAACTTAAAAATCAGTACTATAAAAACTTGTCTTTATTTGAGAGAAAGTAGTAATATTAACAACAGTATAAATTATAAAAATGACAATAATTATAATAACAACGATAATAGGTGGTATTTTATGATACTATTCGAATGGGGTACTTACAATGCACTCTCCACTCTTAAACAGGCTGCACTCTTAGGTACTAGGATTACAGAGATACCTCCTGCTGTCCTATCTAAGAGGATGTCCCCAGATTACTATGAAAGTTATAGAAGAATGGGAGAGAGATACTTTACACTAATAGTAGCCCATGGTCCTTACTACAATCTAACATCTGAGAGGGGATTAAAAGCTCATCTTGCAGCGATAGAGAGGGCTACAGCCTCTGGGGCTAAGATATACAACTATCACCTTGGTAGGAGAATAGGGACTGGAGATATAAATGTCCAGTTGGAGATCTTAAAGAAGTTCAAAGAGATAAATAGTGAAATGATATACTCCCCAGAACCTGCAAGTAACGAGGGGGAGTTTGGTACCTTAGATGAGATCGAGGAGCTTGTTAAAGCTACAAAGGAGGAAGGAATCAAGATAATACCTTCTCTACAGTTGGAGAATATATTCCTAAA
>DQVU01000114.1 GCA_015661585.1 Methanothermococcus okinawensis
CACTTCTCTCCACAGTTGGGACACCTTTCAGGCAAGGTGTCCCCCTCAAAGACATATCCACAGTTGGAACATTTCCACCATGTCATAAATATCCCGAGTTAGATCTTTCTAAATGCATTCTTCCCCAAGCCACATTGAGGACATTGGAAGGTATCAGGTAGATCTTCAAATTTAGTACCTGGTGGTATATTTTGAGAAGGTTCTCCCTCATCCTCGTCGTATATCCATCCACACATACACTGGTACTTTGCCATACCTTAGCCCCTTACTCAATTTTTACCTCTTTCTCATACTTCCAGATACCATGGAGGTTGCAGTACATGTAGGCAGTAAGTTTCATAACCTGCCCCTTATGATCTTCGGAAGGTGCCCTTATATATACAACTACCTCAGGTTTAGCGTACTGGGTAAGATCCACCCTCATTAAAGGAACGTCCCCTACTTTGAGTTCGATAAACTGGATAAAGTGGCCATCCTCCATCGGATGCTCTACTCCAGCGGTCTGTATCTTTACCTCGAATATCTCCCCAGCTTTGACCACATCACTACAGTGGATCACGGGAGTATGCTTCTTTTCAAAGTCAGTACCTTTTACCATGGTTTTAGCATCTACACAGC
This sequence comes from Methanothermococcus okinawensis, assembly GCA_015661585.1. GTDB lineage: Archaea > AGJL01 > Methanococci > Methanococcales > Methanococcaceae > Methanofervidicoccus > Methanofervidicoccus okinawensis_D. The sequence goes on from DQVU01000114.1 coordinate 619, forward strand.
TCATAACATCACACTTCTTAGGATTATGGTATATTATTTCTACTTTTTTGCTATATATAGCTAACTGTACGAATTTCAGCGTATATCTCCAAATCTGAGACGATTATAATTCATTTAATATCCTTACAGCTTTGATAAAGGAAGGCATCCCAGATGTTAGAAGGACTACCTTTAAAGCGTCAAATATCTCCTCCTTTGTAATACCTAACTCAGAGATACCACTGGACATCTGTTTTTTAGTAGCTCTCTCATCTCCTGAAGCTGCAGCTATGGCTATCGCTATTAATTTCTGGGTTTTGTAATCCAGTACTTTTCCACTATATACCTCGTTATTTAGATCTACTATTACCTTGTACAATTCGGGATAATTCTCCTTGACGTATTTCATCCCCTCTCCTACAAATACCTCATTTTTCATATTTTTCACCATTTGCACATCTTTTGATTAATTAATTTTGTAAATATCATTATAAATAGTTTTTGATATTTTTTTAGATGAGTTTAAAATTTTTAAATGTATTAAAATTTTTTAATTAGGGATAATAATTAAAAACAACGGTTAAAATGGAAGCTTTTTATTTTTATTGATTTTATAATAATTAATAGCAAAAAATACTGGTGAGAGTTTATGTTATTTTCAGAAGTCTGTAAGATATTCAAAAAGATAGAAGATACCACAAAAAGAATAAACAAGATGTATCACTTTATGAAGTTAATAAGGATGGCGGAGAAGGAAAACTCCCCATCGAGTTTAAGAAAGATATGTTATCTCTCCATCGGTAGGGTGTATCCAGAGTATGAAAATAAGGAGTTAGGTATAGGCCCTAATATGCTAATAGAGGCAGTTAAAGGTATAGGTATTAAGGAAAAGGATCTACTTGAATCCATTAAAAAAACTGGAGATATAGCCCTATCCATTGAGAAGTTAAGTTCCCAGATAAAACAGATCTCCCTCTTTCAAAGACAACTAACCCTTCACGATGTATATGACACCTTGAAGAAGGTAGGTGAGATAGAGGGAGAGAGTTCCCAGAAGAGAAAGATAAGGTATATCTCTAACTTGTTGTTATCTGCAACACCCCTTGAGAGGAGGTATATTGCAAGGATCGTCTTAGAGGATATGAGAATAGGGATGAACGTCCCAACTATCCTAAGTGCCTTCTCAAAGTACTTCAGTATTCCCAAAGAGAAGTTGGAGAAGATATACGCAGTTGTAAATGATATAGGACTTATAGGGGAAAAATTATTAATGAGAGTCGATATAGACAGGGACGAGGATCTGAAGTTAAAACTCTTTAGACCTATAAGGCCCATGTTAGCCCAGATCGCCCCATCTATAAAGGAGGCTATAGAGGAGATAGGCACTCCACAGTTTGAGACGAAGTACGACGGTGCAAGGGTGCAGATACACAGGAGTGGAGATAAGGTTAAGATATACACCAGAAAGTTAGAGGATATAACTAACTCACTCCCTGAGATCGTGGAGGAGATAAAGAAGATAGAGAGGGATAACTTTATAATGGAGGGGGAATGTGTGGCTATAGATCTCAATACTGGACATCCAAGGCCCTTCCAGGATATCCTCAGGAGGCTTAGGAGGAAGTACAACATCGAGAAGATGAAGGAGGAGGTTAATCTAAGGGTTTATCTCTTTGATATTTTATATTACAATGAACCCCTGTTAGATGTCCCACTGAAGGAGCGGAGGAGGATATTGGAGGAGATCCTCTCTGAGGATAACGACTGGGAGAAGAAGAGGGAGAAGATAGAGAGGGAGATCAAATCGGATAAGAAGATAGATATATCCTACAAGTTGGTGGCTAGGGATGTGGATAAGGCAGAGGAGTTCTACAGGTGGAGTTTAGGTATAGGACATGAAGGGGTTATGATAAAGAATCTGAAGGCTGTATATACTCCTGGAAGTAGAGTTAGAACTATGTACAAGTTTAAACCTACATTAGAGAGTTTAGACGTTGTTATTACAAAGGCGAAGATAGGGATGGGTAAGAGGAAAGACTGGTATGGATCCTTTGAGATAGCAGTTAGAGATGAAGATGGAAACCTTCATCCTATAGGACATGTTGGTAGTGGTTTAACTGAAGAGGAGTTGGATAGGTTAAGTAAGATGATAGAGTCTATAAAGGTGAAGGAGGTAGGAGATGAGGTAATAGTTAAGCCAGAGATCGTATTGGAGGTTACCTACGAGGAGATACAGGAGTCTGATAAGTACAGTTGTGGTTATGCATTGAGGTTTCCAAGGGTTGTTAAGATAAGGGA
>DQVU01000127.1 GCA_015661585.1 Methanothermococcus okinawensis
AATCACAGTTATTACACTCCAACACCCTTTCGGAACTTAATTTGCTCCCACATCTCGGGCAGGTGGATGAGTGCCAGGGGATTAACAAACTCAACGAGGATAGGATAAGAAAGTTTTCTTTCTATTAACTACCATACACTCGTATTATATATGTTAAACTATTAATAGATCTAAATATCTAAGGATGATTAATAGATATTATTATTTATTCACCTTTTACAGTGATGTTTATGGTAGTTATCTTTGGATTGTTTGGAAAAACTGGCTGTGGAAAAACTGAGATACTTCAGAGGTTGAAGAGAAACCACCCTGTAATAGATATAGAAGGTATAGCTAGGACGAGGGGCAGTATTCTGGGAGATCTCTACCATCTAAATATGGCAAGTCAGGAGGAGTTTGACAGGGAGATTAATGAAAAGATAAAGGAGGCTCAGGAGACAGGATATCTTATTGTAGAGTACGAGGGTAGAAAGATAGGAGGGATAAAGAAGTTGAAGATACCTGAGTTACTGGCAGATGTTAAAAACTACACATACAAGATCCTTATAGACTGTCCATACAAGTATCAGATAGAAAAGTTAGTATCCTGGTATAAACCTAAGAACGAAGAGGAGAAAAAACTTCTCCTTGAGAGGATCCTTATATTGAGGAGGAGTTTCAAAAACCCAGATATTATAAAGAAAATAGATGAGATAGTGGAGAAAATTAAGGAAGATAGATACTACGAGGCTGCAGAGTTAATTGAGAAAGAGTTGTATAGATCCCACTATATAAGGAATATCAAGAAGATAGAGCCAGATCTGGTGGTGTATAACAGAGATATAGAGGAATCTGTAAAAAAGATAGAGGACTTTATAGAGGAAAAGTTAAGATACCATGGGATAACATGGAAGAGGAGATCTTAGCAAGACTGATAACCTTCAGGAGGGATGTAGTTTTAGCCATAGTACTAAACACAGGGAGAAAGATGATAACAGACGGTAGTAAGATACTCGCTGGAAAATTAAGTGGAGATCTGGCATCCTTCATACTGAGATCCTCTAAGGAGTTTCTTGAAGGTGAAGGTTTCGGTGTAAAGAGATATGGGGAGTACGACATCTACTTCGAGAGAATAGATATAAAAAGATTCTTGAAGGCTATAGGTGGCGAATTGGTAGAGGATGTTATTACCTTAGATGAGTTTATGAGGATGGATAAAGAGGATCTGATAGTAGTAGATGTTAGAAGTCCAAGGGAGTATAAAAGAGGTACTATACCTAACGCTATAAATATACCTCTCTTCTTAGATGAAGAGCATGAGATCATAGGAAAAACCTACAAAGAGGAGGGGAAGGAGAAGGCTATAGATCTGGCACTTGACATCGTAGAGGGGAGTCTAAAGAGAATATTAGGAGAGATAAAGAAGTTAGATAGAAATAAAACTGTTGTAGTCTTCTGTGCAAGGGGTGGGTTAAGAAGTCAGATAATGGCTACAATCCTTAAGTTGGCTGGTTATAAGGTTAGGAGACTTATCGGAGGATTTAAGGGATATAACTTAGAATCCAATTAACTACTCTTGTTTCTTCTTTCTCTCTTTCTCCTTCTTAATCTCTTCTTGTAGTGTCTCCATCTCATCCTACCTTTCTTTTTCCATCTCCTTGAACTCCTCTTTATACTATCACGCTCCTCTATTTTTTTAAATTTTCTCTTTAATAATTACAGTACTAAAATAAAAATGTTTCTGTTTTACTCCCACTTACTCTTCTCAACGACGATGTAACCATCCCTTGTTTTTGGGGCTATCTTGAGAACATCCTCTCTGAAAGATGGATCTACTGAGGGTTCAGCATCCTCCCTTAGGACGTTCTTACTATCGAGTATATAGTACTCCTCCACATCCTCGAAACTGTACCTCTCAAGGACTTCGGAAAACCTCCTTACGATCTCCTCTGCCTCCCTCTCCACCTTCTCCCTATCTACCATCTTATCACTTATAATTTTTTTAGTAATCCTATATCTTCAAGGGCCTTTTTCAACTTCAACTTGTTTTCCTGGGACATCTCACATAGTGGAAGTCGTAACTCACCTGCAGGCATACCTAACATATTCATGGCAGTTTTTATAGGTATCGGGTTAGTCTCCACAGTCATAAGTTTCATAATGTTGTAGAGTTTATAGTGTATCTCCCTGGCTTTAGAGAAGTCGCCCTTTAGGGCGTAATTAACCATATCTACAAACTCCCTTGGTAAGATATTCGAGAGGACACTTATTACTCCCTTTCCTCCCAACGCTATTATTGGGAGGGTTAATTCGTCGTTTCCAGATAGTACATCTATATCACAGATACTTATAATTTCCGATACACGGGAGAGATTGGGATTTGCCTCCTTTATAGCTACGATATTGCTACACTCCTCATAAAGGAACTTCACAGTCTCAGGTGCAATATCCACTCCTGTCCTCGAGGGTATGTTGTAGAGAACTATGGGGAGATCTACAGTTTCTGCAACTTTTACAAAGTGTCTCTTTAGACCTTCCTGGGTAGGTTTGTTGTAGTAGGGTGCTACTAAGAGTAGAGCATCTGCCCCAACATCTCTGGCAAATTTGGAGAGTTCTATAGCTTCCCTTGTGGAGTTTGAACCTGTACCTGCAATAACCTTCACCCTCCCATCTACAAATTCGACAGTCTTTTCAACAACTTTGTTATGTTCCTCGTAGGAGAGGGTTGGAGATTCACCTGTGGTACCTACTGTTACAATACCACTGACACCGTTTTCTATTAGAAAGTCTATATTTTTTTTCAATCCCTCGTAATCTACAGAGTTGTTTTTAAATGGGGTTACTATTGCAGGAAATACCCCCTCCATAAAAAATCATCTCCAGAGTTAATTATTTTTTTAATTTTTTTATCTTTGAAGTAATATATCCTGCAATCCTGTTCCTTAATCTCTTTGTAGATATAAGGGCTACCTCCTCGACGATCTTTTTATTTGTATCGAAGTCTGTTGTAAATCTATCTCCAAATTTTTCAATAAGTTCATTACCTATCCTCTTTATAAACGCCTGTCTAACTCTCCCCAATCTATCACCTGTTGTGTTTCAATTTTTTAAGATGTGTCAAATAACATATTGGTTTATTATTTAAATATTTTTTGTTCATCTAAAGAAGGGTTATAGTCAAGCACATATATTTTAAACTTATATTAATAAAAAATAGTTAAAAAGGAATAAAAACTCTCTTTATATTATTACCTTTCCCTGAAATATCTCTGGAAAGAAGTAACAGGATCCTTACAATTTTCCCGGTGCTCAGAGTCTTCAAGGAGGATGATATAGAGAGAATCCCTGCTATTTTATGTGTTATTTTTTTAGATGTTTAACAATCTTGATGATTTTCTATTTTTGATTTTTAATTCTCATTATAATTATTATTTAAATAAAGAATAAAAATTAAATCAACTCTACGAAGTTATCTATTATCTTCAAACCTATCTTACCACTCTTTTCGGGATGAAACTGTGTTCCATATACATTTCCCTTCTGGATAACACAGGGGAACTTATAACCGTATTCAGATATACCAACTACAACATCCTCATCTAAAGGGTTTACATGGTAAGAGTGTACAAAGTAGAAGTACTGGTTATTTCCTATACCTTCAAATAGAGGTGTATCTTTCAACAACTCTACACTGTTCCAACCCATGTGGGGTATCTTTTCCACACCTCTAAATTTTACAACGTTGCCCTTTACTACGCCCAACCCCTTTGAATTTCCTCCCTCCTCACTACTCTCCATCAGTAGATGCATACCTAAGCAGATACCCAGGAATGGTACTTTATTCTTTATACTCTCAAGTAGGGCATCCCTTAGGGATATCTCACCGTATTTTTTAGATAGGTTTAATATAGCACTTTTGAAGTTTCCCACACCTGGGAATACTATCTTATCTCCACTTAATACATCTCCCGGATCCTTGGAGACTTTAACATTCTCTCTCCCTGCGTATATTTCAACAGCTTTCACAATACTCCTTAAATTACCTGCGTTGTAATCCACTACAACTATCACATCTATCCCTTTATCTCTTTTAATTCCTTCAACATATTTAGGACATTTTCCAAAGCTCTGTAAGCATCCTCCTCTCTCTTCAAACCTGTAATAACGATCTTCCCACTTCCAAATATAAGCACTACAACCTTAGGATCCTCCATTCTATAAACTAAACCTGGAAACTGTTCAGGTTCGTACTCGGTTCCCTCTAAGGTAGATATCCTATCCAAGTTCGGTTCAGTGCCTAACTCGGCAGTAGCAACCATGTTCTGTACCTTAATTTCAGGATCTTCCTCGATGTCAAAACCTGCCTCTTTTAACTGTTTTATAACCTTTTTTATGGCAATTTCAGCTTCCTCCTTACTTTTAGCTCCTGTACAGTTTAACTTCCCACTTCTAAATATTAGTAGTGCCACCCTGGGGTCGTTTAATCTACAGACTAAACCTGGAAACTGCTCAGGTTCGTATTCTGCGTTATCCAATACATCTGCAACATGTTCCAGATCGATGTCATCCCCTATTTTGGTAGATACCACAACATTTACAATGTTTATCTTAGGTTCCACAGTTCCACCTTAGTACAAAATTTTTATTATATATAAAAAATATTTTAATATAAATATTTATAGGATTATTTTATAATGTATCTAAATATATAAATATAGATAGTGATAAAAAATAGAGAATTTACATAAAGAGGGCACCAAGTCCTGCAGCTGCAGCCATTGCAGCGTCCTCTTTCTTCTCCTCTTCTTTCTTCTTCTCCTCTTTCTTCTCTTTCTTCTCTTCCTCAGGTGCAGGTGCTGGAGCAGCTGCTGCAACAGGAGCTACAGTTGCCTTCTCAAGGACTTCATCGATGTTTATACCTTCCAATGCAGTTACTAATGCCTTAACTCTTGCCTCATCTACCTCCACTCCTGCTGCAGAGAGTATTGATTTTATTCCGTCCTCTGTGATCTCTTTACCTGCTGAGTGTAGTATCAATGCAGCATATATGTATTCCATCCTATACACCTCCAGCGATTTGTTCTCTATTTAAATTAATCTTTTAATATATAATATTTTCTATTAGAAGAGTAAGCTCAACCCAGCTGCAGCGGAGGTTTCCTCCTTCTTCTCCTCTTCTTTCTTCTCCTCCTTCTCCTCCTTTTCTTCTACCTTCTCGGTAGTTGATGTGCTAGTTGAGGAGAGCAACTCCTTCAACTCCTCATCTAGGGCGTCTTCACTAAGTTCTGATGCAAGGGCAAGCATCTGAGAGTGCCCCTTGGCAAGGATATCTCCAACAGTCTTCTTTGTTGGGTATGCACTCTCAATAGATAAGGTTCTGGCATTGTTAAAGGCCTTCTGAAGAATGACTTCTATGGTCTCTGCAGTTGGAATGACTGCTTCGACAGATAGGGTAAATGCGTTAGTATATGCCTTCTGTATATTTTGAATGAATTCTTCCTCGTCTATCTTCAGTACATCTGGGGTGTAGACAACACCATCTTCATAGGCTGCTAAGAGATCTATACCAACTTTAACTGGTTTTATACCCAAGGTGGCGAGAACTACTGCAACTTTATGGGGTACTACCTCCCCCTCTTTAACTACTACCGTATCCTCCTTTATAGCTATTTTACCCTTTTCAATAGCTGCAGGTATTCCAACACTCTTCAACTCCCCCAAGAATGGTCCTGGGGGCATTCCAGTGGATCCTTTCTCTACAACTATATCACAGGGGGCAACAGCCCCTCCCCTTATAGGTGCAGGGATCTTGTTCTCCTCCAGTGTTTTATAGAGTTTGAAGGGATTCATATCTGTAACTATGATGGCAGCCCCTCTGTCTATGTAATCGGCAAGTTTGGCAAACTCCGGGTTGTTAGTTTCCTCTGCAACCTCCTTAATCGCCCTCTCTATGAGAGTGTTCCTAGACATCCTAAGTATCATCTTACCTCTAATCTTATCCCTGATCTCCTGAAGTTGCCTGGCAGGCACATCCATCAGATCTGCCAGGGCTACAACTTTACCCTCTTTAAGTAACTTCTTTAACCTATTCACCTCTTCTATCTTCCAAGGGGCTACTTTATGTTTAGATTCTACCGCTGACATTTTTATCCCCCTACTTTTCTATCGGGATTGCCGGTCCCATAGTCAATTTAACGTAGGCACTTTTGACGTGGTAAAGCCCCTTCTCGTACTTCTTAGGTAGTACGTTTAAAACTGCCTCTATATTCTCAGTTAGTTCCTCATCACTCATCTTTTCATTACCTACCAACGTCTTAAAGAAGGGCTTATCCCTTGTGTTTATAACTACAGTCTTTTTAAGTCTCTCTACTAAGGGTTTTAAATTGACATTTGGTGGCACAGGTTGGGGCATCTTTCCCCTTGGTCCCAGTATTGGACCTAACAACCTACCTACAAGAGGCATCATGTCTGCCTGGGCTATGAAGAAGTTATGTTCATTTGCTATCTTCTTAGCAAGTTTTTTATTCCTCCCTAACTCTTCCAAATCCTCCTGTCTTATTACAGTGAGACCCAGCTCCTCAGCCTGTGCCGCCAGATCACCCTTTGCTATAACTGCTATCTTTGCCTCTTTACCCCTTCCATGGGGTAGTACTACCTGCTCCTTCAACCTGTTTTCAGGTTTTGTAAGATCTAACTCCTTTAAATTTACTATCAACTCTACAGACTGTGTGAAGTTACGAGGCTTGGCAGAGGAACGGGCCTCCTTTACCGCCTTTAATATTTTTTCTCTGTCCATATTTATAGCCTCCTGTAAATAAC
>DQVU01000187.1 GCA_015661585.1 Methanothermococcus okinawensis
AATAATTTTTTAAATTATTTAATATTTTTAATATGGTTTTTGGGTTGTGAGCATATTATAAGAAGCATTTATTTTGTTTTTTTTAAAAAGAAGGTTTATGTGTTGAAGTATTTCTATATAGGCATATGGGAGGGTGTTGTTGGAAGGTATTATAGGAGAGATTAATAAAATTTATTTATAGTCAAGAACATAATTTCCCAAAACTTATAATCTATAAGGAGACACCCCAATAACTACCATCTCCTCACCAAATTAAAGTAAAACATAAACATCATACAGAAACGGTTCCAACACTCCAAAGCCCGTCTATCCCCCAACCCCTCCCGTTTCTTCCTCCCCTTCCTAAAATTAACTGTGATAGAGGAGAAGATCCTCACCCTCTGCTTAAAAGACGGGAAGAAAGACTCAACTAAATTCCTGCCACCAAATCTCCCATGCCTGTAATTCAAACCTAAACCCTGTAGAGCACTTCTATATTAAAATTGTATCATCTACTGCCATTTTAGTTATAACCACCTTTTCGATTTTTCTCCTCAGATTCGAGGATATCCTTGAACTTCTCTATCCAGTAATGGACAGTTGATTTTCCCACATTTAGGAGTAATACTATCCTTCTAATACCTGAAGACAGGGGATACATATCTATTGCTAGAAGTTTTATCTCCAGAGGGGATTTTATTTCTCTCTGGAAAATGGAAATTTCTTCAGTAACTTTATTAGGTTTAGTTCCGACATGTTTACTGTTATCATGGTAAAAAAAAAGACATTAAATTAAAAGTGCTTACAGCATTATTGTATTACTTAGACCTTTCTCTCAGAAAAACCAGTGAATTTATGTCCTATCTCCAAGAAATAAGTCATGAGTCTGTAAGAACATACTATCACAAAATAAAAGAGGTTATTAAGTCTCCTGAAAAAAGGAATAGAAGACTTATAGCCGTAGATGAAACAAAGATGAAGATTGAAAATACTCAGGTCTTTGTTTGGAGTACCATAGATGTCGATACTAAGGAATGCCTGGCTATATGGGTTTCTAAGGGTAGAAGTAGTTTTGAAAGGACATATTTCTCAGAAAGGCTCTTAAATACTATAGAAACAGATGGAATTTGTTGTCGATAAGGAACCCTGGTATCCATGACCTTTTAATGTTTTGAGATTGAAATACAGACATGAAACCTTATTAGCAGAAATGCAGTTGAAGGATTTTTCTCTAAGTTAAAGGAAAGAGTAAAGAGATTCTGGAAGGGATTTCCATATAATTCTTCCTTTGATTCATCTCAGAGTAATTAGAGAGCTTTGTAGCGTTATATAATCTCTGGGGGCTGTTAATTTGATAGTTCTCCTTAATAATTTCTTAACTTGACAGTGCCCCCTTAAGGATATATTATAAAATTTCACAATAAGTTTAGGATGTTATGTGTTTGACTATAAGTTAATATATTAATACCTGATTACCCCCATTATCATAAACCTTTGAACATTTCATTGTTAAATTATAGTAATGTTGTGTTGCGTTATAATATATTAAAGTTTTACCAGCCAAAGGATCGTTATAATACCATATTTTACATTTAACTAATAATTCCATAAAGAATACATAACTATTTTTTTTAATATTGGTAGTTATATCCTTAACCCTGGATATAGGTATATTTCCATATGCATGTAACGGAGCATTTCCAAACGCCCATGAACCAGAATATATTTTATAGTTAGGGTTACCATGTATTGAGAGCCATTTAGAACCATAGACATCATAAGTTGTTATAATACCACTATAGAATCTCCCTGTTTCATTAATATTAGAATATTTGTAACTCAGTATGGTATGCTTACTTAAATACCTCAAATAAGGAGGCTGTTTTACTATCTCATTTAGAAATCCAGTATTTAAAAACATGAATACCAGTAAAAAAATAGCTAAAATTTTTATTATATTTTCATATTCCAAATTTATTTTGAAATTTTTAATCATGCGAAATATAAAAATAAAACCTACTACACTAAATGGGGCTAAGGTGAAAAATGCTAAATGATATAGCCTATATGGATTCATAGCAGCAAAAAAGGGGACTGCTACAGCCGCTCCAAGTATTATTAACCAATATGTAGAAAAAGCTAAATATAGTATATTAAATTTATATTTTAATTTAAATAAATCATAAAATGTTTTCAAATAACCAATAAATATTAAGCCCGAAATAGTTAAATACATATATTTTAATAACTGACCTAAAAACGGTAATGGCTTCACTAATGTATAGGCTCCTCTTGAATAATCAGGATGCAAAAATTTTGTAAATATGTTATTTAGTATGGCATTCCCTAAATTTACCAGTGAAATAAAACTTACTGATTTTGAAATATACATATACCATCCTAATGTGAATATAAAATAAAATAATGTAAAGTTTATTATTTCACCAAAAATTTGACCTATGATCCTCTCTTTTCTTACAACTTCAAGTATTTTTATAAATATGATTGAAAATAATAGCATACCCATAACTAGATATGATGTTCCATAATGTGATACAATTAAAGAGATACTAAAAATAGTGAATAGTATCGTTTTTTTTAATTTATTTAATTTTAATACTGACAATAATATTAAAATCAATAATAAAAATATTTCAGCAACTAATTGCTTTGTTAAAAATGGGATAAGAGTATAGAATGGAATGATTATAATAAATAAATAAGATGCTATAAATGATAGTTTTCTATCATTATTTAAAAAATTAGAATATATGGAATATAATCCAATAGGTAAAAAAGAACATAATAATGGGAATATTATTTTATATATCCAATTTAATTCAACTTTACAAATATAATATATAAATGATGGTAATAATGTAGCACTTAAAACAGAATTGTAACTAAAAGGTAAGTCGTATCTCCAAATATGGTCGGATATGACGCTATTTGCAGAATAAAATTCACCATAAACATCTTTAACAGGTATATAGTTTGTAAATAGGCTAATATATAATATTAGACTAATGGCCATAATCCAGATAGCATAGGGATAATATTTTTCATTAATCCAATTGGTAAATCCAACGATTAAACTAACTGAAGCAATAACAACAATCATTACCATTAATAAAATATTGTTATTATAGTAATTAACTAAGTATGTTCCAAATATGGCCATAAAGGGAATTAAACTTAAAAATAACACCTGTGGGTTTATTATATCCTCAATTGAGATATAATCAGGATTTTCGTAATCTTTATCTCTTATGTATGCGACAATGGACAATATCACTATAACTAGAGACATAGTTAAAACTATAGGCATCTCTGCTATTGGTTTATCTGTTATCCCTAAAAGAGGATAGAACATATTCATTAAAAACCCGATAAACATATCTAAAAATAAACTCAGTCCTACTGCATATAGGAAACTTTCTATACTATCTAAATTATGTAATTTTAAAATTCTTAGTAATAAATACCCAGGTATAAATGTTAAGTATATAAACCCTATCACCGGCCTTATAATAAAAGTATCTATTCCAAAATTATTAAGGACAAATAATACTAACAGTGATATTTGAAAAAATAATATTACTATTAAAAACTTTTTGAATTTCCAATTCTGCAATTTAAATGGATTTAGTGTCTTCATCTCATCTCCCTCACTTCATATTATAAACTTCCTCATAAACCTTTAAATGTTCTTCAGCACACTTCTTCCAACTGAATAACTTAGCCCTCTCTAAACCCTTCTTTCTCAATTCTTCCCTTAATCCATCGTTAGTTAAAACCTCATACATTGCTTTACTTAACCCATCTACATCGTAGGGATCAACCATGATCCCAGCATCTCCAACTACTTCTGGCAGAGAGGAAGTATTAGATGTTATCACAGGTGTTCCACAGGCCATGGCCTCTAAGGGCGGAAGTCCGAAGCCTTCATATAGAGAAGGATAAACGAAGAGATCTGCAGCGTTGTATAGGGCAGGGAGATCCTCATCTGGAACGTATCCTGTGAATATAACATCCTTCCTGAGGTTTAGTTTGTCTATGGTTTCAAATATTGATTTATACTTCCATCCTTTTTTACCGGTAATAACTAATTTATGTGGCAATCCTTGTTTTTTAAGTTTGTAGTATGCTTTAATGAGGGTGGGAATGTTTTTTCTCGGTTCTAATGTCCCAACGTATAAAATAAAAGGATAGTTTATACAGTATTTCTCTTTTATATTGTTAATTTTCTCCTCAGATAGGGGTTTATATTTTTCATCAACTCCAAGGTGAATAACTTTTGTTTTATCTTCAGGTATTTTGAAGTATTTTATTATATCTTTTTTTGTATTATATGAGTCTGCTATTATTTTATCTGCTGTTCTGAGGGTTTTTGGTAGGAGGAGTTTGTATCTAAATATCGTTATTTTTGTAAATGTTTCAGGAAAATGAAATGGAATGATATCATGAATTGTTATCACTTTTTTTTGATATTTTAATTTAACAAATAATGAGGCATTTTCAGGACTATGTATTATATCTAAATCTAACTTATTATGATTTAAATAATAATTTAAATAAATATGCCAAAAATAGAAAGATTTTAAATATTTAAAATTTATAGGATTTTTTATAAAAATTTCATTTAATTGAAATATATTATTTTTATCATAATTTATAAGATAAATATCATCGAAAAGTTTTGATAGTCCATAAATTAATCTATAAACATAGTACCCAATACCAGTTAATGGTCTATTTAGTCTATCTGCGATTACTCCAACTTTCATAATCTCTACCTACTCCCTCAATTACCTCTCTAAACCTCACCTAAGAGAACTTCTGCTAAATTATCTCTATTTCTTTTGCTTTAATTATAAAAATCATCTCTTAAGGTTATTAAATACTTCAAGATATTTTTTTGAAATATTATCCCAACTGTATTTTTCTATAATAATGTCCCTAATTTTCCTCTTAATTGCTCCATTTTTTTCAATAACATCCATCATTTTCAATACTTCTTCTACAAACCTTTGAGTATTTAACGGTTCAACTAGAATACCTGTTTCTCCATTTATAACTGCATCTTTTATACCTTCCAAATTCGATGCTACAACAGGTACCCCATGAACATTGGCCTCAAGTATAACAACACCAAATCCTTCCATATCACCTTCTACAGGTATATTCGGCATAACAAAAATATCTGCTATATTGTAGAGAGACTCTAACATCTCATCATCTACTCTACCTAGAAGTACAACATATTTCCTTAAATCCTTTTTATCAATTATTTTTTCAATTTTTTTTCTATAGGGTCCATCTCCCACAATAAGATATACAAAATCATCTCTTACTTCTAGAAGTTTTGGAATGATATCCTCCACAAACCAGTGAAATCCCTTTCGTTCAACTAAACGGCCAACAGAAAGAAGAATCTTTTTATTATCTGGAATATTCAACTGGTTAAAAACTTTCTGTTTATATGTAATAGTGTTTTCATGTACAACATTAGATACGCCAGAAATACCATTTGGAATAACAATTAATTTTTCAGCAGGTATCCCTCTCTTTATACATTCCTCCTTTGTTGCATGACTTACACAAATGATTTTATCAAGATATTTAGTACATCTTGGAACTAAAAATTGATAGATTTTATTCCTATAAGTAATGTCTAAACCATGGATTGTTATAACTACCGGTTTTCTAAAGACTTTTAATACAAGTCCTAAGGGTGCTAACAATCCATCCTGTAAATAGATAACATCAATCTTTTTCGTCAATAATATTTTAATAGCTTTGACAAAAAAATAAGGGAGAACTATTGGTAACCATATATTCGACTTTCCCCAACTGATCAACTCGACTTCAGTAAGTTTAGAGATGTGAGTATATAAATTATATGCAACTGTCTCCATTCCACCTTTGGATGGAGGATACTTACGAGTTATAAATAATATCCTCATAGGATACACAACCTCTGTAGTTTGTTTTTCTTTTCTCTCAATTATTAATAATTATTGTCTTCAATTGGTTTTATATTACTCTCTATATACCTACTTTTATAATTACTTCCTAAGCCACGCCTTCAACATCACAGGGAATGCCACAAAAGGATACTTCAATACCTTCAATCGAGACACTCCATGTAATCTCTTCTCAAAAACTATAGGCACCTCTTTATATCTCAATCCCTTCTTTCCAGCCCTTATTATTATCTCCTGGTGAATGCCCCATCTCTCTGCCTCCAGATCCAATACCTCTGCAGCGTACCTGTTAATGGCAACTAATCCACTCTGGGCATCTGTAGTTGGAAGTCCTGACATAACCCTGGTAACTAAAGTAGATATACAATTACAGAGTATTCTTATTCTGTAGTTTATATTAGCACCCTCTTTATACTTCCCGAGGAACCTCGATCCCACTACAATATCAGCCTCATCATCTATAATAGGTTTGCAAACTGGTAATATATCCTCCTTTCTATACTGTCCATCTGCGTCGTATATAACACATACGTCGTAATTGGTAGACAGAAAATACTTATATCCCTCTCGTATGGCAGCACCTTTTCCCCTATTTTTAGGAAACCTTATAACCTCGACTCCACACTCCCTAGCATACTTAGCGGTGTTATCATTACTTCCATCATCTACAACTAATATACCATCAACAATATTTTTAATATTATTTATCACAGTTTTTATAGATTTCTCCTCGTTGTATGCCGGTATAAGTGCCAGGATCCTCTTAGATATAGTATCACCCTTTTAATCCATTTGCCACCCTCTCCAGATCTGCCTCAACCATCATTTTAACTAAATCTTTAAATTTAGTTTTCGGTTCCCAACCTAATTCCCTTTTAGCCTTTGAATAATCTCCAATAAGCAGATCTACTTCACAAGGCCTAAAGTACTTAGGATTTACCTTTACCAGTACCTTACCACTGTTGGCATCTC
Source organism: Methanothermococcus okinawensis (assembly GCA_015661585.1). GTDB lineage: Archaea > AGJL01 > Methanococci > Methanococcales > Methanococcaceae > Methanofervidicoccus > Methanofervidicoccus okinawensis_D. The sequence goes on from DQVU01000187.1 coordinate 6,939, forward strand.
TACCTACTTCCCTTATCCCCTCTCCTTCCCACTCAATATCCATTCCTACTACTTTAAAAGCCTCTTCGGCAAATTCCCTAACTGAGTGGGCTTCATTTGTTGCAAGGACGAAGTCGTCTGGTTTACTGTGTTGCAACATCTTCCACATACCGTAAACGTAGTCTCCAGCAAAACCCCAGTCCCTTTTAGCATTTAAATTCCCCAGTTCCAAACAATCCTGTAAGTTATAGTATATCCTTGCAACTGCAAGGGTTATCTTCCTCGTCACAAATTCAGGACCTCTCATAGGAGACTCATGATTAAAGAGTATCCCGTTACTCATAAATAGATCGTAACTCTCCCTGTAGTTTTTCACTGTCCAAAATCCCGCTAATTTAGAGACACCATATGGACTCCTTGGGTAGAAAGGAGTAGTTTCCCTCTGAGGAGTTTCCTGAACTTTTCCGTAGAGTTCAGAGGTAGCAGCAAAGTAAAATCTTGAAGATGGTGAGTACTCCTTTACAGCATTTACCATGTTCAAAGTTCCCCCTATGTTAACATCATATGTAAACTTA
>DQVU01000121.1 GCA_015661585.1 Methanothermococcus okinawensis
CTCTTCCTCCAACATTCAGGAATCGGTGATATCTTATACTTTCAAAAATTTATATTTCGAGGTAAATAGAGGTTTTTATTTTAAAACCTTTTCTTTATTTTTTATCATATTATTATTATTTTTATAATTTTTATCGTTTTTTAATGGGAAGGAGGGTAATTTTAATTTTTTTATTTTTTTAATTGTTAATTCTATTGAAAAAGTTCAAAATATATAAATATTAATTACCTAAATATGAAATAATAGTAGATTAAATAGAACAATCCTCCTCTTTAAATTTGGTGTTAATATGACAAAAATTACAAGTAATATAGCCGATATTAATTTGAAAGATATTTTAAAAAAGTTGAATAGAGGATGTATTTATTTTGTCTTCACGAATAAGAAAGATATTGATGATGTCCATATATTTATTGTTAAGGATGGAGAGATTGTAAGTAACGTATATACAGATGGAGAATTGTGGAACATCTATGGGGATATTGAGATAGCCTATGAGATACTTCAAGATATTAATAAGAAAGTACTTCTCTATATTGTAGAGGATGAGAAAATTGTGGGGCAGTTATTTATAAGTGGGGATTCTATAAGGATAAAGGGAGATACTAAGGAAATTGATAAAGTTCTAAACAAAAATAGAGTTATACTGGTAAGGTGCTGTAACGATATCTATCTTAATACCCCCTATATCAAATATATCCAAAGTGTAGATAAAAACAAAGTAGGGGATTTTGAAAGTTACTTAAAAGAAGATAAATATTACCTTGTACATATCAATCTTTCTGTTCTGAATATCAATAGAAATGGATACTTGGTATATAAGGGTAGAGAACCTTTAATGGCTGCCTATGAGGATAACTATGGTATCCTATATGGGAGTATAGCATACAGGAAGATAAAAAAGTTACTAGAGAGATGTATATCTACCCTTAATATCTATGAATACAGGGAAGATTATGTAAAATCTCTATTGAACAGTTATCCAGGTATGAGAGTACTCCATGAAGAAAAAACTGTATATAGAGATAGTGATGACACTGCCACTGAAGAAGATATGGAGGAGAGTATCTTTGATATTAATGATATCGATATAGAAACTGTCACCGTAGAGGAAATGTTGTCGGGAGAAGATCTCACATATTCCAGGGAGGAATTACTGAAAAAATTAGGATTAAAAGATCCAGATGAAGAGTGGGTTGAAAGTATATTGAGAGAATATTATGCCCCTTCTTTTGATGAATTGCTCAATCTAAAAAAGGAGATAGAAAAGGAGATTGTTAAAATATGTAGTAATATGAATGGAGTTAAAAAAGTTAATGTATCACTGGAGATAAGGTGGGAGGATGGAACCTATTATATAGAGGGAGATGTAACAGTAGAGACAAAAAAACTCTTTGGTTTAAATTTAAGAAGTATAAACATAAACCCAGAATCAATAAAGAGAGATATAGATAACATTATAAAGAGATATATTCCTACAGAGTACTCCTTAAATATATCTATAAGTATTTCATAAAGGGAAAACATGTTAAATATAAATCCAACGAAGGTTGTCTGTGTAGGTTTAAACTATAGAGATCATGCAGAGGAACTTAACATGGAAATACCAGAGGAACCTGTTATATTTCTAAAACCTACATCTTCTATCATCTACCATGAAGAGAAGATAATATTACCTAGGCAGTCTAAAAGGGTGGATCACGAAGTAGAATTGGCTGTTGTGATAGGTAAAAAATGTAAAGATGTGAAAAAAGAGGATGCTCTCGACTACATTATGGGATATACTATACTAAACGACGTTACCGCCCGGGATATTCAGAAGAGAGATGGCCAGTGGACAAGGGCCAAATCCTTCGATACCTTCTGCCCTATAGGTCCGAGGATAGTAAAAGATATAGATCCAGGGAACTTGGATATCCAGTTGAGGGTTAACGGAGAGGTTAGGCAAAAATCTAACACCAAGAATATGATATTCAGTGTAGAGGAGTTGATAGAGTTTATATCAGAGGTTATGACTCTTTATCCTCATGATATCATTTCCACTGGGACTCCACCGGGTGTAGGTAGGTTGAGGAGGGGGGATATTGTAGAGTGTGAAATCGAGGGAATAGGGGTCTTGAGAAACTACGTAGTGTAATTTTATACCTGTTTTATAAAAAATAAAAGTTTATAGGACTCCTGTTAATGATTGGAATTTCACCTTTTCCAGGACTTTAAGATATCCAAGAGAGAGGAGTTTTTTATTCTCTTTTTATTATTTTTATAATTATTTACTTTTAATTATTACAATAATAGGATAAAAATCAAAACATCCAAATATAAAATTTTAAAAGAAATTGGGGAGGGAATTCTCCGAATCTTCTGATACAACTGTCGATATTACAATAGATTTCTACTTTTATTTTTATTATTTTTTAATTATCGTTTTTAATGGAACTAGGGTAACTTCTTCTTTATATATTCCTTAAATTCCTCTAAAGCTCTTCTCCTATGAGATATTCTACTTTTCTCCTCTCTTGTCATCTCTGCAAAGGTTCTATTTTCCCCTTGTGGTATAAATATACTGTCGTATGCAAAACCATACCCCTTACTCCTTATCTCGTGGGATACCTTTCCTCTTACAACACCTTTGAACAACTTTACACCCTCTTCATCACAGTAGCCTACTACACTCTTAAAGTAAGCCCTCCTCTCCTCCCCTTTAAAACCCTCCATGAGTTTCAATATACCTTCATTCCCTATGGTTTCCTGGACATACCTTGAATAGGTACCTGGAAAGCCCTTTAACACCTCTATAAAAAATCCACTGTCCTCTACAAATACAGGTTTCTTTATCTTACTGTAGAGATACTTTACACCAAACTCTGAAACCTCCTCTAAGGTACCTTGGATTTCAGGGTAAGGGATGTTTATCGCCTCTATCTTTATACCCTTCAAGTCTTTTAAGATAATCTCTGCCTCCTTTACCTTGTTGGGATTCCCAGTGGCGAAGTATATTTTCATCATGTTTATCCTTTTTTAATTTTTTGGACAAAATATTATAACTACACCCACTTCCCACCAACTATTAACCCTTAACACCACGTCCTCCTATTTACAGCTCTTATAAATTTTAATCCAAAGTTATCTGCAACTTGTAGTATTCAGCCTCCTCTTCACTTTCCCATGTTTTTCCTTTTTTATTAGGCGAAATTTAACATCATTTAATAAAGTAGATGTAAGAGTGTTTTATAATACTGAGAATATAGACATGCAAGGGGTGAAGTAGAGTTTTGATTATATTTTATATTTATCTAAATATCCCCGAGGTGTAACCATCTTATTACAGATTATCTTAGTGTTGGTATTTCCTACTATCAAGGTGGTATTCATATCTATGAATCTCATATATTCTCCTAAGTTGTTGCATATATTCCCTATGGTTGTGATTCTGCACTCCTCTCCCTCCCTTCCAGCATTTTTAACGATTCCTACTATATAATCCAAACCTCTCTTTTCCCCATACTCCTTTATGATATCTATAGTCCTTAAGAAAGGCTCTTTCCTAGATCTACTTAGAGGATTGTACAACACTAAAACAAAATCTCCCTCTAAGGCGCATCTTACCCTTTTCAATATTACCTCCATAGGTGTAAGTAGATCACTTAGACTGACAACTACAAAATCGTGATTTAGAGGGGCACCTAAGATCCCAGAGGATATACTGGCGGCGGTAATACCAGTTACTACCTTTATAGGTATCCTACAGTTATCCTTTACTGCCAACTCATAAACTAAAGAAGCCATACCGTATATGGTAGCATCTCCACTGGATACCAGTGCAACATCCCTTTTTTCTGCCTCCTTCAGGGCATATCTTACACGCTCTATCTCCTTTCTCATCCCAGTTGTATAGATCTCCTTCTTGAATCTCTCTATATACTTTCTATATCCCCTGTAACATACTATAAGATCTACACTCTTCAATACTTCCTCAGCCTCTCTTGTAAAGTATCTTTCTCCACCTGGGCCAATCCCTACTACATAGAGCATAGTTATCCCTACAGATCGAGATCTTCTATATTTATTTTCTTGGCACCGTACAATTCCTTAGCCCTTAGATACACCAACTGATCTCCCTTGTTGTTCTCATCCACTATAACTACTACCTCAGAGGGTTTCAACATATCTATCAACCTATTTATCTGATTTTTTACAATCTCACATTTTTTAGAAATCCCCTTAAGAGCCTTTTCATTTATATCAGGTCTTATCACTTTCATATCCTCTGGATGTAAGACACCATCTGTAGACACTACATTTATCTCTGGCATCTTACTTTTTAAACTTCTCAGTAGTTTCTTACTACTAACGATGTACAACACATCTCCCTTTAACTTAACCTCCTCCTCCTGGAATTTAAAACCAAATTCTTCGAGTACCTTATCTAAGTGCCTTTTACACTTGAATATCAACTTACAGAACTCCTTAGCCTCATTATCATCCAGTTTATGGTGAGGAGCTTTCCTGTAGAGGAAGTCGTCAGCCTCTATAAGAGTGTATATTGCATTTTTGAATTCCTTTACATTTATTTTACCTGATTTTGCATCTCTGTAGGATACTGAAGATTCTACCGCCGGGATACTTCTACCTCTGGTATTTAGAGTGTGTATAGCAGATATAGCTTTCTTTATCAGTACCTTTGAATTTTCCATTCTGTCCATAGTCCCACTAAATAGTTTATTCAGTATTTTTCTTTAATCTTAATATATTTAACCTTAGTTCCTAATCAACTAATAATATATTATGATATAACAATACAAAACTTTTTAAACTAAACAACAACTATCGATGAGCTCGATAAAAATAATAAAAAACCCAGTTCCCATCAATAGAGATAAAAATGATTATAAAAATAATAATAAGATAAAAAATAAGGAAAAAGATTGTTAAAAAATAAAAAAACCTCTATTTACCTCGAATATAAATATATC
>DQVU01000192.1 GCA_015661585.1 Methanothermococcus okinawensis
ATAGCCTCTGCCCATCTGGAGGTTGAATCTGCAGTTAGTAGTACTCCATAACCCATATCCCTGAAGTACTCCGCTATGGTTATCCCTGTATAGATGGATGCCTCCCTAGCCGCTACTGGCATGTTTGATGTGTTTGCTATCAGTATAGTTCTATCCATTAACTTGTTCCCTGTTCTCTTATCCTCCAGGTGGGGGAACTCCTCGATAACCTCTGTCATCTCGTTTCCTCTCTCTCCACATCCTATATATACCACAACATCTGCATCTGACCACTTAGCAAGTTGATGCTGTGTTACAGTCTTACCACTTCCGAAGGGTCCTGGAATCGCTGCAGTTCCTCCCTTTGCAAGACCGAAGAAGGTATCCTCAACCCTCTGCCCAGTTATCAGTGGTATGACAGGTGGCAACTTCTCCTTGTAAGGCCTTGGTTTTCTTACAGGCCACTTCTGCATCATCTTGATCTCTTTCTCCTCCCCATCCTCTGTTTCTACTATTGCAATTGTATCCTCAACTGTGAATTTTCCAGATCTTATCTCCTTTATCTTCCCCTTTACACCTACTGGGAGTAATATTTTATGTGTTATAGATTTTGTCTCCTCAACTGTACCTATTACATCCCCACCCTCTACGTAGTCCCCCTCATTTACAGTAGGTACAAAGTCCCACTTTACATCCCTTGGTAGAGAGGGTACAGAAACTCCCCTTGGTATAAATATATTTCCCGTTTTAGTCTCTATTGCAGTTAGAGGTCTCTGAATACCGTCGTATATGGATTTTAACATACCTGGCCCCAACTCTACAGAGAGAGGTGCCCCAGTACCTTCTACAGGTTCTCCAGGTTTTATACCTGTAGTCTCCTCATATACCTGGATAACAGCCCTGTCCTCTTTCAACTGGATGATCTCTCCCGTTAATTTCTCTTCACCTACCTTAACTACTTCGTACATCTGAGATCCTTTCATCTCATCTGCTACTACAACAGGTCCTGCTATCTTAACTATCTTACCTACTACCATATACTCACCCCTTATTTATTTAAGTTCTATACCTACAGCCTTTCTCACAAGATCCTTTATAGGATCATGCTCTCTAACAATAGGTCCATCCTTATCAGGTATCTCTACAACGTAAGTATCTATCTTAGATAGTTTATCCCTCAGGGCATCTCCCAGTTTTTCAGAGATTATTATTAAACCTATATCTTCTCTCCTATCCAGATCTTCGATGATTTTTAGAGCCTCTTCGGGATTTTCAACCTCATAAACATCGGTAAGACCTGCCAATCTGAAACCTACAGCCATGTGAAGATCTCCCACTACTCCAATTTTCATGCTATCATCCTATTACGTTGTAATCAACTCCCTTATATCCCTTGCTGATAACCCCTCTATTTTTCCCTTTATAATTACCTTCAACTTTTTTATCTCCATCTCCTTTGAGGTGATAAAACCTATTATTGGCCCAACTCCAAAGGGCTGTCTTAGGGATAACTTTCTACCTAACTCTACTAAGTAGTTATCTAAGGTCCTTTCAAATACATAGATACTTTTAGTCTTTTCGTACTCCTCTAAACACCCCGAGATTATATTACTGTACTCAGTGCCTTCCAATGAACTTACTACACCCTCCATGGATTCTGCCTCTGCCAACTCCTTCAACTTCCATGGGGGCAACTCATACCCCACACCTAAGAGGTAATTTAAAATAACGTCAGAAGATATACCTTCCCCTTTACATCTCAGGATTACCTTTAGGTTTTCAACATCTATCATCCTTCCAATGAACTCTTTGAAGATATCCTCGTTAGTGCCTTCGATACCTACAACCTTCCAGAGCCCCTCTAAGATATACTTATCTAGGGCTAACTCCAATGATATTAGATTACCACTTTCCTCGTAGATTGAAAGTTTTTCAGAGAGTATCTTAGCATATTCAGTACCTTCTAACCCATTTACAACCTCTTCAACAGTTTTAGCCTCACAGAGTTCCCTTAACTTATTTTCAGATATTGTACCTAAGGGTATCAACATTTTAAATGTACTCTCACTATCTAACCCAACATACTTTGCTCTTAGGATGGTTTTAATATTCTTAACGTCATACTTCTTTTCAAACAACTCCAGTATTTTCTTCGATCTATCGGGAGATATCTCTGCCAGTGTTTTGTAGACATGGGCCAGATGCATATCTAAACTCTTCTCTATGGAATATACATCCTTAGAGGTCGTTGAGATATATCTACCGTAGTCAGTATCCTCCAGGAGACCTACAACCTCCACTAAACTTCCAGCCTCTATAAGTTCGTTCAACTTGTGATCATCTAGAAGTCTTGCCTCCATACTTCTAACTCTAGCATTGACGTATGCATAGGGAGCGTTATCTATGAGATACTTTATTAAATATACTATTATTACTAAAAGTATCAATACCCCTGTCAATATTAACAATGTAACAAATATATCAAAGGGTATCCATGTATTTATATCCCCCATTCCCATTCAATCACCTTTTATCTTTAACTTCCCCCTTAGAACAGCAACTCTGCAATTTTTCCCTTAATATTCTCTAAGTTTCTTTCAAATATTGCTTCTAAACTGTTGTTACAGATCTTCGAACCATCTTTGGTCTTTACAATACATCCCCCTACTATATCAACGATGTCCCCTTTTCTAACAATAACTGGTTTATTCAGTAATTTCTCCATCTCACTCTCTATGGTCCACATAACCTTGCTATCTATAGTTTCGTAGTCTCTCTTATTGAGATCTATAACAACTTCTTCCCCTCCAATAGCGACTATACCCTCAATTATTAATTTAAGGAGTAGTGTGTTGTATTCCTCCTTTTCTGGTAACTTCATTAAATCTTCCTTTAACTTTTTTACAGCCTTCTCAATTAACTCTTCTCTTTTTATGAGCATCTTTTTCCTAACTTTTAACTTAGCCTCTGCAATAATCCTATTTTTTACCATTTCAGCCTCTTTCTCTCCCTTCTTAAGTATTTCATTTTTTCTCTTTTCTGCTTCCTTTCTAGCATCTTCTAATATTTTGCTGGCCTCTACTTGAGCTTCATCTTTAATCTTCTCAGCCTCCTTATTGGCATCTTCCAGTATCTTAGAGACTATTTCATCTACACCCATCTTCCCACCTAATTAATAAAATAAAATATTAATAAAAAATTAAATTTTAAAACATCATTCCAAGCATTATCAGTATTGCTATCAATAGACCAAAGATAGCGAAGGTTTCTGGCATAACTGCTAAAACAAGACCTTTACCCATTGCATCTGGATCTCTAGCAGTTGCCCCAATAGCACCTGCAGCTGTAATACCCTGTCCAATACCTGAGAGACCTGCAAACCCTACTGCCAAACCTGCACCTAAAGCTGCTATTGCAGCTGCTCCAGGACTGTTTCCAAAGACTCCTACTAACAGGAGAATAGCTACTAACAAACCGTAGATTGCCTGGGTTTCAGGGAGTACTGAGAAGACCATCGCCTTACCAAATATCTTGTCGTCCTCTGCCACTGCGCCTAACCCCGCCGAAGAGGCTATTCCTTGTCCAATTGCCGATAGACCTGCTAAACCTGTGGCTATTCCTGCACCTAACATAGCCCATTCTGGGGCACTTTTAAATACAAAGAGTATAAGGATGGCGACGAGGAACCCATATAACCCCTGTGTCTGAGGTAATGCCTGAAATACTATAGCTGTACCAAACTTTGAAGGATCCTCTGCAATTACTCCTGCACCACTTGCTCCAGCAATACCTGCTCCAATACCTGAACCTAACCCTGCAATACCAACTGCCAAACCTGCACCTATGGCTCCAAGTAGTAGTGGATTCTCAAATACCATTATTATCACCTTTTTATTTTTTAACTAACTGTGGTATATTCCCTCTTAGCCTTGAAGGGACAGAATTTCTTACCACCACCTTCGTAGAACTGTCCAAAGAACTCCACATAGTGTAACCTCAGAGAGTGTATAAAGGCCCCAAGACCGTTCATTACAAAGTTAAAGGTATGCCCAATTAGTAGCATTATCACTGCCAGGAGTATCCCAACCACTGGAATACTCTCCCCAAGCAACTTAGCCATTATATTTACTGCCATTGCAAGACCCCCAGTAGCCAAACAGAGAGCCAAAAGCCTTGCATAGGAGAGTACATTACCTAAGAATCCTGTAATATCCATGGCCCCTAAAGCTGCATCCAATATTCCCCCACTCATATACCCCTTGACCATACACAGGAGTATTACAACCACTACAGCACCACCTATGAGGCAGGGTGTATTGGTAATAACACCTACAGCCAAGGCTATTATCAAAAAGAGCCAAATACCCTGATTTAAAAAGGCTTCCTTAAATCCTTTTTTCTCAAGGTTCTCCTTAAACCCTATGACCAACCCTATAAAGAGGTGTATTATTCCCACAACTATGGAAAATAGGAGTATTGCAATTGGACCGTTATTTATAGATACACTTCCAAGGTTAAAGAGTGGATTGGACTCACCAATATAGAGACTATCACCAAGAGGATTCACCAGTGCAAGTGGGGTTTTGTATATGTCAAATCCTAAGAACTGTTTCAGGAAGTCTCCCAGATACCCCCCAGTTATAATACCTGCAATAACTGTTGCTATACCAGCCAAAGTTAGTATATAACCTATATTGTAGGCCCCTTCACTTACCTTACCAAGTTTTTTCCAGACAAATAATCCAAGTATTGTTAATAACAACCCATATACAGTATCAGTGAGCATAATACCGTAGAACATTAAAAATCCAGGGACTATCAGCATAGTAGGATCTACTTCGTTGTACTTTGGAGGTGCAAACATCTCAGTAAGCATCTCAAAGGGTTTTACAGGTTTTGGATTGTCGAGCATTACAGGTATCTTCTCCTCAGGTTCATCAGGCTCCACTATCTCCACAACTCCATAACCTTGAGAAGCCCTCTCTATGGTGGCCTTAACCCTATCTACGTACTTCTCAGGTACCCACCCCTCCAACATGTAGGTTCTCTCAGTTCTACCGTAATAGGTGTAGGACTCTGCCCTCTCCTTCTCGATCTCCAGTAGTTCATGTAATACTAAAAGTTCCTTGTACCATTTATTAGCCATCTCTCTCAATCTATCCAAAATATTCTCTTTCTCCCCCTTACACTCTCTTATCTCCCTATCAATCTCTTCCAAGTTTTCCTTTGGAGTACCCTTTAAGTTAGATACGTCTATCCTTTCAAATCCACTCCTCCTCAACTCCCCACTGACGCTATCTCTGTACTCCTTTAATGTGACGAGTATAACAGCAACCTTTCTCTCATTTTCACTAGTGATAACAGGCTCCCCCTCTATAACCTCAGAGAGGTTGTCTGTAGTGGAGAATATTCTCTCCTTTAACTGAGATATCTTATCCTCAGGTACTAAACCTACAACTACGTAGGTATAGGGACCACTTTTAACGTACTCCAGATCTATATCGAGATCTATTAGGTACTCTATATACCTTCTTAACTGTTGTAGGTAGTTAATCCTACCCTCCAACTCGTTTAGCCTATCTGCCAACTCTTTTACATCTGTCTCTACCTTCTCCAGCAGAGACCTACCGTAGGATATTATCTCATCCGCCGAAGAGAATGTGATCCTCTTTTTTGGTGGTAGGGTTGGATTCAACAACTCCTTCAATCCCTTTTCATCCTTAGATTTAACACTGTCAAAGAGATCTAAAAACCTGTTAGTTTTAATTAACAACGCTGAAACATCTCTTATATAAGGTGCAGGTGTTGAAGGAGATAGTAAATCAGCCCATTCTGGATCCTCCAACTTCGGAGTTAAATCACAGAGTTCTATTAACCCCTCTTCATGAAGCTCTCTTACAACGTTATCCATCTTCTCATCTAAAATCACCGCCCTCAATTTCCTCATCCTTGCAGGCCTCACTAAAACCACCTTTCTAATGTTAAACTTTGAAAATATCTAATACATCCTCTAACTTCAAGGAGAGTATTTTTACCTTGGCGATAGACTCCATTTTATATATTTCACTCTCTTCAGTTTCTATAATATTTTCTGCCTCTTTTTTAGCCATTTCTTCACTACTTTGAATTAACTCCTCCACTTTTTTACGGGCCTCTTCCTCAGCCTCTTCTATAATTTTTTTACCTTCCTCTATTGCATCTAACTTTATTTTTTCTGCCTCTTTTTTTGCATTCTCTATTATCTCAACAGCTTCCTTCTCTGCATGTTTTATTTTTTTAACAGCTTCTATTGCAGCCACAGGATTACCCCCTTATCTTTTAAAATTTTATTAACTTTTTAAAAGATACCTTATATATATAATTTTCTTTTTTAATAATATTTATAATTATTATTATACTTTAGTCCCCATTATAAAGTAGTAATTAAAAGATAATAAGAATAACAATTATTACAATAAAAATAATAAAAAATCCCATAATATAATTATACCACACCCAAGATCTTTCTGAACACCAAGATAAGGATGAGTATATTAGAAGATATTACAGAGGATTATCCTCCCAATGTTCA
>DQVU01000107.1 GCA_015661585.1 Methanothermococcus okinawensis
GGTGCAAACTTCCTATGTTATGTAACCCCTGCAGAACATGTTAGACTGATGAAGGAGGAGGATGTAAAGGAGGGACTTATCGCTACAAAGATAGCAGCCCAGGCTGCAGATGTTGCAAGGGGTAATAGGATAGCCTGGGAGATGGAGAGGGAGATGGCTCTCGCCAGGAAGCATCACCTATGGGAAAAACAGTTTCAACTTGCCTTCGACAAGGAGAAACCTAAGAAGATGAGAGAGGAACTGCCCTCCTCTAATGAGAAAGCCTGTAGTGTCTGTGGGGATCTCTGTGCTTTGTTGATAGCTGAGAGTATATTTAAGGATTAATCTCCCTTATATTTTTCAGTATCTTGTTAAAGAGTGCTCCTCCAATAAGTTTTAAAACATCAGTCTTAGTAATAATACCAACTACCTTCCCGTCCTTATCTACAACTATCAACCTACCTACATCCTTCTCCTCCATAAGCATAAGAGCGTCGTATATCTTCTTGTCTGGTGTGATGGTGATAGGGTCTCTTACCATCACCTTCTCCACAGGTTCATTTTCCATATTCTTAGAAATTGCATAGGCTAAGTCATGATGGGTAAATACACCAACTAACTTACCGTTAGATATAACAGGTACTCCACTTATACTGTTTTCATAGAGGATTCTGGCAGTATCCTTTATCTTCGTAGTAGGTTCTATCCATATAAGTTTCTCCTTTGTAGCCACAGTTTCCACTTTTATGTTTGGAACACTTGCAACCCCCATAACATTTATTAGGAGTATATGATTTATATCATCTCTTCCAATAACCTTACCAAATACAACGATCTTGTTGTGATATGTGGGACCTACTCTTATTATATCTCCCTCTTTGAATAACCTTGTATCCCCCCTTATCTGTATCATAGAGGAGCAGGCCTTCTCATGGGCAACAGTATCGAAGATTATCTTCTCAACACACACACCCTCAACCTTTTTATCTCCCTTGTATATAGGTACCTCTATGGTATCCTCGTAGGTTAAACCTAATACTTTGTAGGTATAACTCGTTGGAATATACCCTCCCCTAGGTCCAGGCACCCCATCCACCAAGTTCAATGCCTTCAAGGCTTGCATCTGATTTCTTATAGTTCCAGGGTTTCTATTCAATCTCTTTGCTATCTCAGTTCCCTTAACAGGTCTATTTTTTTCCTCGTAAATATTTATCAACTCTTGAAGTATCTCCTTTTGAATTACAGTTAGATCCATAAAGGACACCTTTTAATATTAAATTAAGTATAATAATATAAATTAATAATTAATACACTTTATTATAATATTATAATAATTCGTATATATTTAAATATCTTTGTCTATAATTAACAATTTTTTCAGGAGATAATATGAAGATAGGATTTTACAACATTCAAGGAGGTACTGGAAAAACAACCCTTGCAATAAATATTGCATACTATATCAGTGATATTATAAGAACGATATATGTAGACTGTGATATATACGGTGGCAACAGTGCCCTATTTTTTAATATGGAATCAGTTCCAGAGACAATAAATGCCTACTTAAATGGAACGTGTACAATAGATGAAATTATACATGAATATGAGAACCTCTCTGTTATAGTTAGTGACTCTACTCCTAACGCATTCAACACAGATTTTGATATAAGAAAATTTATAGACCTGATAAATTATATCGATGAGGAGTACGAGGTAGTTATACTCGATCTGCCACCGAACATCACCGAGGGGAATATACTTTTCTCCAACGAGGAACTCGCCTGTAAAATGATAGTAGTTGGTGAGGATAGTGTACCTGGGATAGGGGGGACATTAAAAACCTTGGAGTTGTTAGATGCCTTAGGCATCGAGGTGATAGGTACTATTATAAACAAGGATAGAGATATTGTAAATTATGAGGGTGTGATAGACAATATTATTGCAATATTACCCTACGATGAGGAAGTGGAAGAACATTGGATTAGAGGAGAACCTATAATAAAGAAGAGAACATCTTTTGGAAAAGAACTAAGTTTCTTAGCCAGGGAATTGGCAGAGTCCTATATTGAGAAAGACTTGGCTACTATGAGAGCTATAAAGATAGCAAAAGAGTTTAAGAGTCAGATATTGGGGAAAAGTGGAGAAGAAGATAAAGAATCCATTTAAATCCTTCTTCACCTTAAAAGACGAGACTTCAGAGTTGTGAGAAGATGGAGAAAAGGACAAAGGAAATAGTATTAAAGGAGAGTAAAGATATCCAAGGTTTAAGTGTAGAAGGCCCGTGGTTAGATGAAGATATAGATCTACCAGATATCCTGATGAATTACTACAAGAGAATAGGATTCCAGGGGACGCAACTTGGAAAGGCTATTGAGATATGGAAAAAGGTAGAGAGGATAAGGGAGAGGGATAGAAAGGAGATGACAGTATTTATGGCCTATACCTCCAACATGGTGTCCTCTGGGTTAAGGGAGGTCATAGCCTATCTTGTGAAACATAGGAAGGTAGATGTGTTAGTAACTACTGCTGGAGGTGTTGAAGAGGATTTTATAAAGTGTATAAAACCTTTTATTATTGGAGACTGGCATCTCAATGGAGCCAAGTTGAGGGAGGAAGGTATAAACAGAATAGGAAATATACTAGTTCCAAACGACAGATATATTGAATTTGAGAGATATATGAGGGATTTCTTTGAATATTTAGAGGAACTGCAGGAGAAGGAGAAAAGGATAGTATCTACAAGGGAGTTCTGCTACATGTTAGGAGAGTTAATTGATAAAAGATTCGATAAAGATGTAAAGGAGCGATCTATACTTTACTGGGCATATAAGAATAACATTCCTATATTCTGCCCTGCAATAACTGACGGCTCCATTGGAGATATGCTCTACTTCTACAAGGTGGAGAAAAAGTCAAAGTTAAAGATAGATGTGGCTGAAGATATTGTAGAGCTGAACAACATAGCTGTATATTCTAAAAAGACATGTTGTATCGTATTGGGGGGATCCCTTCCTAAGCACAGTGTAATAAATGCAAACCTCTTTAGAGAGGGCACTGACTACGCCATATATATAACTACTGGGGTCCCCTGGGATGGCTCCCTCAGTGGTGCTCCACCAGAGGAAGGGATATCCTGGGGGAAGATTCAGAAGGGAGCAGAGTACGTGGAGATCTGGGCAGATGCTACCTTGGTATTTCCACTGCTTGTATATTGTGTATTTAAAAAGTAAAGGTTATAATCAAAAGGAAGTACAAAGGGAAAAAAGCACACTATTCATCCTCTCTTAAATCCCACTATAAATCCTGCCACAAATCCTGCACCCAGGGAGAGGGAATGAATCAACCCCACTATCTGACCTCCAAAGGACACAAGGGAGTTCTCTACACTTCCCAACAACCCTAAGAGCGCATCTTTATTTATAGTGATCACACCTAGTTTTGCCAAATAGAGCAAACTTAAGAAGTAGAGGGCTATTAGAGCAGTAACTATCTTCAAAGCCACCTTTGTTCCCCACCCTACAATTACTCCACTTATAAACCCAACACCTAAATCAGGTAGGAACTGAAGTATGTCCATCTTATCCCCTTTTATTTTTTATTTACATCTCCTAATACATTTATTATACTTGTAAGTTTGTCTATATCTGATATATTTGCATCCATTATCATATCGATGAATACTAACTCCCCTTCAACTTGGACGTTGGATTCTCTAACTTTAACACCCTTTATATTATCTATATTTTCTATCATTTTTCTTATTATATATTCATCTCTCATAGTGTCTGTCAAACCCTCTTTTTTCACTACTATACTCACATAGGCAGTATCTTCTCCCTCAAATTTGATACTCTTAACAAACTCTTTGGAGTATATAACTATATCCCCAGGTGAAACCTCCATATTGATATAATACTCAGGTTTTCCCACATATTTAGAGTTTATAAATATAAATCCTTCCTCTGGATTTATGTTCTCATCTAGTAGATTTAGAAATTTGACTATCTTTACTAAGAACCATATTGGTGTCCTAACAGCTTTCTCTTCAGGATTTTCTATGTTAATGTATATTCCATCTACAAAGAAAAAGAGGAAGGGAGGTATATCAACACCGTAGTTTTTGAGGATCTTAGGCAGTAGTTTCTTGTCTATATATATAAACTCTGGGTACGGACTGTCCTCTACAATCTTATTGAAGGACTCTTCGGCACTTACTAAATTTATACCCTGTACAAAAGTGAAGAGTATTAGAGCAGTTAGAAGATATCTGATATTAGAGAGTTTAAGCATAGTTACCCCTCCTTCTTCTTACTTTACTACACATACAACAAGATAGGATAGATCTAAATGTAACACATCTTTTAATTTACACTCTATTATTCTCTCCTTTGGATATGTTAAATTTTCACATATCACTATCTCTTTATTTTCATCTACACCGTTCTCTATTAGGTACTCTATATCATCCTTCAGGTTTTTATTTGGTAAAAAGATCACCTTTTTATTATCTTTAATGAGATCCAACAATACTTTTCTATTCTCCTCTTTACCATGGAGGGTGACTATATGGTAATCCTCCCAGGAGATTTTAAGTTTAGAGGCTGCAACTTGGATGGAGGAGATACCAGGGATAACCTCTATATCCTCTCTATTTACTATGTTGTACTTCAACAGAGTCTTTAACAATCCACTAAAACAAGGATCTCCTGTTGATAGTATTACAACACTTTTCTTCTCTTTTTTACTATATTCTATTACTTTTTTTAGATCCTCTACAATATTTTTAGATAAGATATACCCCCTATCTTCCTCAATGTCGAAGAGTTCCAAGGCTCTTCTACTACCTACAACGATATCAGCGTCCTTTACAGTTTCAACAGCCTTCAATGTAAGGTACTCCCTACTTCCTGGTCCTATACCTACGATATATATTTTCATGAATTATTATATTACTCCTTATCATTTATATTTATTGTTACCTTAGTTTCCTCAAGGGATAATAAAAACTACAAGTATATATAGTCCTGAACAAACTATTTATACTAAACAACAATCATCGAGAATCCAATAAAAAATTTAAAATCATGAAATAAAAATTCTTAAAACACTTAATAAAGATATATTTCTGCTAAATCCTTTTTCTTAAGAGTTTTTGCCTTTTCTGTTATTTTTTATCTTAATATATTATTTCACTTTTTATTATAATTATAGTAATAAATAAAAGGGAGTAAAAACTCGTTATCTATATTTATTTCTCCCATGTTCTAAGTGTTGGAATAAGATGATGATATTATCGTGATACAAACTGAATCTAATGGTTGTAGTTGAGAGTATCCATTTTTTGAAGACTTACAATAACGATAATAAAGAGAACCTGTCTGAAAACAATATAACTGAACAATATAAATATATAAATATACTAACAATAAATATACCAGATGGACTTAATACTCACTGAAAAAAATATCCCTCTCAAGGATTTTAAGAGATTCTATTTTGTTTAAGATTATTATTTATTTTTATAATAATTATTTTCTCCAGATTTTGATAAAAACTATAGATATAATGAATAAAATTAGGATGCGGGGAAAAGCAAAAGTATATAGTGATATGGATGAATACCTGGGAATTTATAAAAGAGATAATAAAGAATATCAAAAACTCAAATTTAAACAAACCTGTTTTAACATCTTCAAATAAAAATAAACTCTTCTACACCAGTGATCAGGGAGATGGGAAGGTAAAGGTAGTCCTACCCTTTGTTTTCAGAAGGGAAGACTTAATCAATCTAAATCCTAAAGGTTTAGAGGGAAGTACTGCCAGGATCATCGAGTGTATTAAGGAAGAAATGAGAAAAGGGAAATTCCCTCCACTTTCAGGGAACCTTGGAAGGAGATACAGGGAACTCTACGAGCCTCTCACCGTGGTA
>DQVU01000051.1 GCA_015661585.1 Methanothermococcus okinawensis
AACTCTTAAGAAGAAGGAGGGTTAAGGAAAATCCTACACTGTCTCTCCAGTACATACTGTAGTCCAGAGGAATAAGATCTATATTTTACTTTTTCACCTGCATTTATTCCTCATTTAGGTTTTTAACAGTTTAATATTTATTTATTTTTTAATTTTAAATATTCTAAGTATTATTATTTTTTATTCAAGATCCCAGATAGCTGTTGTTTAGTTTATAGTAAAACAATAAAGTAAATATAATATTAAATTTTTATTTTACATTAAAGTTATTTTTTAATGGTGATATCTTGAAAATTGCTATATTGACACCCACTATAGCACCTTTAACCTCTGTGGGAGGATTAGGAGATGTTGTAAGGGATCTATCCAAATTTCTAAAAATTAAAGGAAACGATGTAGTAGTTATAACCATGGATCACGACAACAAGATATCGAATCTTCCCCATGAGAAGATAGATACTGTACCTCTGAGGTATCAAGGTACTACCTTCAACTTCGATATTATAAAAACTTCACACCTTAGTACTCAGGTAGATATAGTAGCCTTTAGTAACGAGAAAATAAATAGAATAGATATCTGGGATCCATTTAAGTACTATCTCTTTGCAGATTTGGTGCTGTTTTACTTAGATAAGTACTACACTCCAGACTGTGTCTCTGGCCATGACTGGCCCTGTGGCCTTGCAATAGCGAAGTGTCATGAAAAGTTGGATATACCAACTACCATGACTATACACAACGAGGCCTTTAAGGGACCACTTGTAGATTACAAGGGGCTAACTTTAACATTCTTGGAGTTGGGAATACACTTCAGTGATGGGTTCAATACAGTTAGTCCAACTCATGCAGAGGAGATAAAGTCCATAGATTTCATAAGGGAGCAAAGTAAGGTAAAACCTTTCCATGGTATATTGAATGGTATAGACATAGAAGAGATGAATCCTGGTAACTTAGTGAATTACGTTATCTCCTACTCCAACAACAGAATAGATCCAAGAAAATTGGGTATATTCATAAGTGACTACGGTGTAGGAGATGGACATATAGTTAAACCAAAGATAAAGTACTCCTGGTTTTGGAATTTTAATAACTTAGAGAGGTATATAGAAGAGTGGAACAACATGGACAAAACTTCAATAACTGGAAGTGATGTTGAGGTATATGGAAATATTAGTTGTAAGGATATAGCAGTTCCTCTTATAGGATTTGTAGGTAGGGCCACTTATCAGAAGGGATTTGATATAATCTTTCAGGCATTCTCAGAACTTTTCGAGGAACACAGTTTAAAACTTGTCATGCTCTCTAAAGGGGACAGATCCATAGAGGAAGAGATGAAAAACTTTGCCGAGAGTTACAGTGATAACGTCATTGCTCTCATTGGCCACTGTCCACCGTTAGTCCCTGTCATCTATGCAGGGAGTGACTGGAGTATAGTACCATCCCTCTGGGAACCCTGTGGACTGACCCAGATGGAGTCTATGATATACGGTACTCCTGTAATTGCAAGGGAGGTTGGAGGTTTGAAGGACACTGTAATATCTCTAAATCCAGATCCTATAGCAGATCCAAATTTCGATAAGGCTACAGGAGTACTCTTTAAACACTACGACAAATACGGTTTAAAATGGGGTGTAGAGCATGCTATTAATTGGACATTTTACAGGTTGAAAGATATATATCTCTACACATCCTATAGACACAGTAGTTGCCCAGAAAGTCCATACGATAAAAATGCACCTCTAGCTAAGTTCATAGAGAACTGTTATAACCACGTAGTTAGGAATCTAAGTTGGCAGAATAACAACAGTATAGAGAAGTATAAAGGGTTATTTGGGGGCGCGATATATAAACATTATATGAGGTATAAACCTTAATTACCATCATAAATTAAAGATAAGTGTTATAAACCTGTGAAAAAGAGATAGAGAATCTTCAAGATTGTTAAATATATAAAGGGATAAAGTAAAAAGAGTAAGAATCTCGCCATTATTACTTTATCTAAATACAGGGGATTCCAGAGAAAGGTAATATAAACAAGATTTAACCCTCTTTTTATTTTATTATAATTATTATAGTTATGAACAAAACTATTATACTAAACAATGACGATGAAGAATTTTCAATAAAAAAATAATAAAAAGAATAATTAAAACCAGAAATAAAAATAAAGAATGAAAACAGGTAAAAAAATAAAATAAACTCTTATCTCCTGGATTACATGGTGTGCTGGTGAAGTAGGAGAAGATTTCTGTTAATCCTTCTTCTTAAGAGTTTTTGCCTTTTCTGTTATTTCTTTATCTTTTTACTATAATTATTTTTATTATAG
>DQVU01000042.1 GCA_015661585.1 Methanothermococcus okinawensis
ATAAAAATAATAATAAATAAAAAGGATAAAAAACTCCCTAATTACCTTTCCCTGGATATTCCTGGCACTTGAGCAGAATCCTTTTGTTAGCAGGGTTCTATCTTAAGTTCCTCAATACTCAGAATATTTCGGAAGATGCAACGAGTTTACCCTTTGTGTGTTTAGCAATCCTTAAGATTTTTCCATTTATTACAAATAGTTATGTTCAAGATTATAATTAAGGTGGTGGGATGGAAGAAGATCTCAACAGGGTAGTAGAATTCCATGGACATTGCTGTCCTGGATTGGTAATAGGTTATAGAGTGGCAAAGTATGTTCTAAAAAATTTCAAAAGATCCCAGGACGAGGAATTAGTGGCTATTGTATATAATAACTCCTGTAGTGTAGATGCTATACAATTTATACTCGGTTGTACCTTTGGAAAGGGTAATTTAATATTCAAAGATTATGGGAAACATGTTTATATATTCTACTCCAGGGAGAATAAAATAGGTATTAGAATATCCTTAAAAGGGGAAATTAGTGAGGAAATGAACACAGTTAGAAACCATATACTAAATACCAAGAAGGAGAGTAAAGATATAGACGTTATAGAGATGTGGAAAAAAGAATACTCTGATAAATTACTGAGCCTACCTGAAGAGGAACTCTTCAACGTGAGGGAGATAGATATCCCAGAACCTAGGAGATCTAAAATATACCCATCCATTCAATGTGAGGAATGTGGGGAGTACTTTATGGAGATCAAGGGAAGGATAATAAATGGGAAGATAGTCTGTATGGAATGTTTTGAAAGATTAATGGAGGATTAAACTAACTCTATCAACATCTTCACCTTTTGATATATATCTGTATCCAGAGATTTCAGAGGTTTCTTTACCCTCTCCCAATTTCCCAAGGCTGGCCAAAGTAGGGAATCTATGTGGAGAGGAGGAACTCCACTATCTCGAGCAACTTCACTCCAAAATTTTAGCACATCTCCCTTAGTAAATTTTGCGGTGTATTTCTCTATTCTACTATCTTTTGGGATCTCTACAGAGTAGGGATAGGGGATAAATTTGTTGAATACCATCCTACCTCCATATCCAAAGATCTTGACGGTAAATACCACAGTCTTAGAAGAACCTTTAGTATTCAATATCTTGGCAATAGAGTTTCTGAGGGTTTCCATGTTGTTATAGTAGTTTTTAAACCTTTCGAAGGATAAGGCATTTAGTAGATACTTTAACCTATATATCCTCTTTATCTTTCCCTCTAAAAATCTTCTATTACCCTTTGAGTTGGAGAGAAACCTAACGTACTCCTCTAATATACTCCCAGATACACCCTCCCACGGATACTCTGAAAACTCCCTCCACCAGTTTTCCCCAGTAGTAGAGAGTTGATAAGATACTAAAGCGTTGAGTATTATCAATTTTAGAAATAATTCATCGTTATCTAATCTCTCTTTAAGGTTCCTCAGGTAGATATACTGTAGATCTATTTTTTCCTCAATTATTCTTGCAGATTCTATCCCCAAGGATCTTATAATATATTTCAACCTATTTAGCTTATCATCATCCATAACAACCACAGTTAAAAAATAATTTCTATCAAATCTTTTTTATCTTTTATTACTTACTTCATTTATAATATTTTTTATAAACTCCAGTTCCCATTAAAAAATCCTTATAAAAATTAATAATTAAGGTAAAAATAAAAAGAAAGTATAGACAGATATTTCTCCCTACTCCCCAACACTGGAGGAGGAGATTCTCCCTAACTGGATTGACATTGTTTTCTAAGTACAACTGTTAGATATTCTTTATATCATGACAGATTAACTTTGATGGGAACTAATGTTAATTAGGAAACTCTATAATTTATGTCATTATTACAGTTAAGACTAAACTGAGAAAAAATGATTTTATTTAGTTCTTTTTCAATGTTTAATAGTTTTTCAATTCTTTTTATTTTCATAATAATTACCCTAGTTCCACCAAGTGATGGTTAAAAAAATAATAATGATAATAATTTGTAATACAACTGTGATATCCTAGTAGTATTTCCTATCTTATCTCACTGTTCTAAAAAAATATTTTTATTGTTATTCTTTTCTTTTAATCATTACTTCAATGGGAACTAAAGTTAATAAATTATATTTTTATCAAGATTTTTTAATAGGGTACTATGGTATTTTTTATAATTATTATTTTATGGAGATTCTTGACAAGAATTAAGTTTATTATAATTAATTTGCTTATATTTCTACCCTGGTGAGAATGAGGTTTGTAATAAATCTAACTACTTTCAAAGGTGATGCTATGACAGCAGTAGTTGTTAAAAATCTCACTAAGAGATATGGTAGTAAGATAGCCCTAAATAACATTTCTTTCAATGTAAAAAAAGGGGAGATATTGGGGGTGGTAGGGAAATCTGGGGCTGGAAAATCCACACTGATAAGAATACTTAGAGGGGTAGATAGAGATTATGAGGGGTACGTTGAGATACTTGGTAGAAGGGAGAACTTCAGGGAGGTTACAGCCATACACCTTCAGAGGAACTTTGCACTGTGGGCTGAACCTGCAATCTACAACATCATAAGGAAATTATATGCTGTAAGAAATAACAGTGATGAATCTCTACCTATGGAGGAGGAGTGGAAAGAATACGAAAAAAAAGCCTTGGAGATATTGAGATTAGTTGGATTGGAACACAAAAAAGATGTATTTGCCAACGTATTAAGTGGGGGGGAGAAACAACGTCTAATACTAGGTAGGCAGATAGCGAAGATATACGAAAAGGGAGAAGGAGTACTTCTTTTAGATGAACCTGCAACTATGGCCTGTCCAGCCTCAAAGCAGATCCTCTTAGATGTTCTGAAGAATATAAACAGGAAGTTGAATATCACCATAATTATTACCTCCCACCTCCCCGAGATCCACAACTACCTTTGCCATAGGTGTATATTATTAGAGGAAGGTAGGATAGTATTAGATGGAAAACCTAAGGAGGTAATAGAGAAGTTCCTGGAGGAGATGTCACCTCCTTATATTAGGAAATCCACACCCAAAGACAGGGCTATAATAGAGGTAAAAAATGTATGTAAGAGATACTTCGTAGTGCGGGGAGGGGAGACGTTGAATATGAGAAATATTTCCTTCCACGTGAAGGAGGGAGAGATACTTTCCATCATTGGGCCAAGTGGTGCAGGAAAATCTGTACTTCTAAGACTCCTTGCAGGGGTTGAAGCCCCAGATAGTGGAAGGATCGTTGTTGATGGTATAGATCTAAGTGAATATGGATGGGAAAGGATAGAACTACGGAGGAGGATAGGAGTACTACACCAGGAATTCTCCCTCCCTCACTACTTAACAGTAGGAGATATGTTGAAGTATAGGGCTGGAGTAAAGGGAGAGAGGGCCATAACCACTGCCAAGTTAAAATCTGAAGAGTTGGGGCTATCTCCAAAGGTTGTAGATGGGATTTACCAGTTGATAGATCTTCCTGAAGAGGAGATGAAAAGCAAACTTGAGAGGTTAGGACTATCCTACGATATTATAAATATCCTGTTCCCTGCCCTTGTAGATGAGGATTTCAACCCTAAGGGAGTTCTTAAAACCCTAAACTTAGATGAGGAGGTACTAAATAAGACATCTATAGAGTTAAGTGGTGGAGAGAAGGTTAGGGTAGCCCTTGCCCTACAACTGATAACGAAACCTAAAATACTCTACTTAGATGAACCTTTTGGAGATTTAGATCCTATTACCTTGAGAGATGTTGCAAATTATCTAAAGAAGATAAACGACAAATATGGGACTACTATAGTACTGATCAGTCATCATATACCACTGATAAAGGAAATAAGCGACAGAGTGATACTTATAGATAACGGGAAAGTAGAGATGGAGGGAGACGCAGAGATTGTCTGTGATAGGTTTATTGAGATAAGTAATTCAAGGTTTTTAGGAATCTAAAAATAAAAACACAGTCAAAATAAAAAATAAAAATAGTAAAAACCTTGTCTGTATTACATTTCCTGAGATGTCTAAGGAATTACCTTAGTTCTCATCAAAGGAATAATTAAAAATATTAAAAAACTCCGGTTCTCATCAAGAGGTGATAAAGAATAATAATTATTATAATAAGATAAAAAATAAAAAATTTTAGATAGTAAAACCATTAGCTATATCTACCCTCAGGATATCTCCTGAATATTGGGATAAGAGGAAAGAATTCCGTCATGATATCAATCCTGTTGAGAAAAAAAATTACCCTCTCTCTATATTCAGGAGTAAAGGAGAAGATTTTTGTTTCTTATTATTTTTAAACAACTTTTTTGTTATTTTTTATCTTGATAATTATAACTTTTTATAGTAAAACTATATTGTAGGTGATAACATTATAAAACTCCAGATAGATAAAAGAGCCTACAACTCTATACAGAACTTTTCAAGGATAGTGTATCTAAAAGGAGTGATAAACAGGGAAGATCTACCTGAGAGGGATGAGATAGTGGATCTCTACTACAAAGAGAGGTTTGTAGGTAGAGCTATCTATAACAGGGATAGTCCTACTATAAAGATACTCACACTAAAGAAGGAGGAGATAGATAAGGATTTCTTCTACAGGAGAATAAAGAGGGCTATCGAATATAGGGAGAAGATCCTTGGTTTTAAAAACACCTACAGGATGGTATATGCAGAGGGCGACTACCTACCATGTATAGTACTAGACAGGTACAACAATATAGGCTCTATGCAGATCTCCTCCAAGGTTATGGAGAGGTACGCATCAGTAATATACGAATGTGTGGAGGAACTTGCAGGTATCACCACTTTATATATCCAAGGTGCCAAAAAGGGAGATAGGATAAAACCGAGGATACTTGGGGATAGAGGTAACGTGGAGACTGTTATAGAGGAGGGGAGGGGAAAGTTCAAGGTAAATGTAAAGGGGCATAAAACTGGTTTCTTCTTAGATCAGAGGGATAACAGGATAGATATAGAGAAATATATCAGAGAGGGAGATAGGGTATTAGATGTATGTTGCTATACAGGTGGCTTCTCTGTGCACTGTGGGATGATGGGTGCGGAAGTGTGGGGTATAGATATATCGAAGAAAGCCTTAGAGGTTGCGGAGGAGAATATGGAGTTGAACGACATCAAGAACTATCATCTTATACATGGGAACGCCTTTGATGTAATGAGGGAGTTGATAGAAGATGGGGAATCTTTTGACGTTGTAATACTAGATCCTCCATCTTTTACAAAAACCCCCAAGGATGTTAAAAATGCCTTGAGGGCCTACAACACCCTTAACTACTTAGCCTTGAAACTCAGTAGAAGGATGTTAGTTACATGTTCCTGCTCCCACCACATAGACAGGGAAACCTTTAAGAATACAGTGGTATCCTCTTCCCTAAGGGCTAAAAGAGAGATTAAGCAGATTGGGGGTTATAGAACCCAATCTCCAGATCATGTAATTACTATGGCCAATAAAAATTTGGAGTACCTGAAGTGTCTATTTTTTGCTGTAGAATGTTAAAAAATTGTCAGATCTTAACAACCAGAGAAAAAAGTATATTTATCTTACAACAATTTAACTGATGTAGTTCCTATCAGCGACAGATTTCCATCATTTCAGTGTCGAGACATAAGACAAGTTGTTATTATAGTCATGAACAAAACTAATAATAATTATTAATGGGATTTCTATTAATCCCCCTTGAAGTTTTTTGTCTTTTTTATTAGTTATTTTAGTTATTTTTTACTCTAATTATTTTTATTATTTTTATTATAAGTTTAAAATTATGTTCATGAGTATAATATATTATATAAAAAATTAATTATATTTAATAAAACTATTTAAAAATCAGAATGATTAAATATTGGGTTAGAATTCTTGATAACAAGATAAAGTAGATATTTTGGATAATATACCTTTTATTTGCTATTTGTTATTACAGTCTAAGCATTAGAAGGTGACAATCTTATCGCTCTCCTTTACAAAATTCACCAAGTCATGCATTGTACCTAATACCACTCCATCTATAAGATCTTCCTCCCTTAAACCTCTCGCTCTACAACAAGGACCACAGGCCTTTACAATCGCCCCAGACTCTATACAGTTTTTTAAGTATTCCATATAGTTTGGGACCTCAGAGGGATTTTGAGAATTCTTCGCCAGGTAGACACCATCCTCTAGAAGGAATATATTTATATCTATACCTTCTAACAGAGATGTAAGAGCAAATCTAAGGGCCGAGTAGGCTCTCTCATGGCCATAAGGGGCTGTGGTGATTATCACCGTAAACTTCAATATATCACCCTTTTACTTCTCTATTACAACTTTAAAAGCATCCTTAGAATTCTCGATGGATACTACTTTATAACCATGGGTTTCAGCGAATCTTTTAATATTCTCCAAAGCAGGTTTGTAATCCCCTATTACAGTTAATCTCTTACCCTCAGGTAATTCCTCCAACGCCTTCTTTGTTTTCAACACAGGCATTGGACATATGAGGCCACGGACATCTAACTCCATTATTTCCACCTTATACCTACTTATGCCTTAGAATAGAGAACCTCTTAGAGGTAATTAATGGAATATGTTATATAAACATTTCTATTAGATATCTTAATATCTAAATCAAGATATTAATAAAATTAATATAAAAGGTAAAAGTGTTATCATGTTCCAGGAGGATAAAGAGAAAGCCATAAAGAAGTTAAAGGATGCTTTAGAGAAAGGCCTCGTAGATAGAGATATAATATACTTACTTGAGAGGATAAACGAGATGGAGGATTACTACACAACCAGTTCTTGTATCGGAAGATGCGGTATAATGGAGTTCCCAAAGGGTAAAAATCCCAAGGTATATTCAAGATGGCTTGGAAAGTGGCACCACTATGGAGATGAGAGAGAGTTATTTGAAGCCTTGGAGAGGAGATCTGAGGATTTTGAGATGTTAGTTTTTATAATGAACTCCCCCATACTCCACGTGGCCTCCAGGAATATCCCTGCTGCGAAGAGACTCTTGGACCTCGCTATCCACAACGGTTTAAAAGCCTCCTCCATAAAGTCTATAACGGATAGGAGGGTAATGGTGGAGATAGTAAGTACCTATAGAATAGATGCACCAATTGGTATAGATGGGCGTATCCTGGTAGATAAGAATTACCTTAAGATGTTATTGAAGGTAGGGAATGTTAAATTGAAAAAATCGAGGGAGTTATTTTACAGGTTTTATAGGGCGTTGGAAGATATGTTATAATCAAAAATACAACCATTGAGAATCTCAATAATAATATAAACTCTACTCTCCACTTAACTGGTAAAAATTATAGAATAGTAAATAATACAGTCCTGAACAAAACTTTTTAAATTAACAACAACTATCGAGATTCAATAAAAAATAATTATAAAGAGAATGATTAAAATTAAAAAAATAAGGAATATTAAACTGTTAATACCTAAATAAAAAATAAATACAGATTGAAAAGTAAAATCCTTTTTCTTATAAGTTTTTTTACCTCTTTTTTCGTTATTTCTTTATTTTTATTTATTTTTTTTACTTTTTATTATTATTTTTTATTATAGTTTAAAACGTTATGTTCTTGACTATAAAAAGAATAGGGAATAATAGAAATCCAACTCTACTTTTCTTAATACTTAGGGTAAAACC
>DQVU01000209.1 GCA_015661585.1 Methanothermococcus okinawensis
CATTAAAAATGGGATACCGATAGTGTCCCTGGATCAGTGTGATGTTATAGATATTGCAGTAGATGGTGCCGACGAGGTTGAGAGGAAATCTCTAAGTCTCATAAAGGGGGGAGGGGGCTGTCATACGATGGAGAAGATAGTGGATTACTTTGCAGAGGAGTTTGTAGTCATAGTAGATAGTAGTAAAGTTGTGGATGTACTGGGAAATAAGACACCTGTGCCCTTGGAGGTACTACCTCCTGCATATTCCTTTGTATTAAAAGAGTTACTGAGAAGGGATGCGGCACCTTCCATAAGGATGGCTGAGAGGAAGAGAGGTCCAGTAATCACAGATAACGGTAATATAATAATAGATGTATTCATGGATCTGAAGGATCCTGAAAAGGTGGAGAGGGAGTTAAATACTATACCTGGAGTTGTGGAGAACGGTATCTTTACAAAGGTGGATAAGGTTATCGTTGGACATAAAAATAAGGTGGAGATATTACAGAAAAAGTAAATACAAAATTCTGATTTATAATTTTCAAGATATTATGATTTTAACCATGCTTTTTTGTTTTTGTAATTATTTGATGTATTATTTTTTATTGAGTGGTTTTTGATAATAAATAGTTTTAGTTTATGACTATAAATCACGATAGAAGAATCTCAACAACCCTATTCCCATCAAAGGAGTGATTAAAAGAATGTTCCGTCATGATATAAGAGCTATCCACAGTTGTAGTTAGAAGATATTCAAAAAATACCTTTCCTCCAATGTTCAGGAGTTGGAGACATCTGTAATTTTATATTGGAGGTAGATAGAAGTTTTTTATTTTAAAAAAACCTTCTCTGTTATTTTTATAATTATTTTAAATACTTAAAAAGAGTAAAAAAAGAAATGAGAATGGAATCTAACCCCTTTTTCTTAAAGGGTGTATCAATCTCACTACTATTGTAGAGTCATAATCTTTTCCCGGTGTTTAGGACATTCTGGAAGAGATAAATAAAAGTAAAAAAGCCCTAAAAAGCAGAGTTAAACAACATGCTACCCCTTTCCCTAGTGCTCAATGTAAGCCAGAGGATAATATTTTGCTTTTTAACGGTATTAACTCCTAAATTATTCTTTTTATTATTTATAATTATCATTTTTATTCAAGATCTTCGACAGTTGTTGTTTAGTATAAATAGTTTTATTCATTACTATTATTTTTATATTAATTTATAGTTCATTAAAAAATATAGGGTGATAAATTATGACTAAAAGTTATACTCCCAAAGAACTTATTGAATGGGATAAAAAATACCTATGGCATCCATATACTCAAATGAAGGAGTACGATCCTCCCTTTAAAAATCTGATAATAGAGAGAGGTGAAGGTAACTACCTTATAGACATCTACGGGAATAAATATCTAGATGCAGTATCCTCTATATGGTGCAACCTCTTTGGCCACAGTGAGAGGAGGATTATTGATGAGATAAAGAGACAGGCAGATAAGATATGCCACTCTACACTCTTGGGATGTGGTAATGTGCCCTCTATACTCCTGGCGAAGAAACTTGTTGAAATTACCCCTCCTCATCTAACTAAGGTTTTCTACTCGGAGGATGGTTCAGAGGCTGTTGAGATCGCCCTTAAGATAGCCTTCCAGTACTACCAGTTAAAGGATCCAGAGGAAAATAAAAAGAGAACTAAATTCCTCTCTGTGAAGGAAGGTTATCATGGAGATACCTTTGGAGCCATGAGTGTAGGGGGTAGTGAGATCTTCCACGGTTTATTTAAGCCCCTCCTATTTAAGGGATACCATGGAAACCCCCCCTACTGCTACAGGTGTAGATACGGTCATAACTTCAGGGATACAGATGAGAGGATGGAGAAAGGGTGTAGTATGGACTGCCTTGAGGATATGCTGAAACTCTTAGAGGAGGCTAAGGATGAGTTGTTCTGTATAATATTGGAAGGGGGGGTGATGGGTTCTGCGGGGATGATCCCATATCCAGATAACTACATAGAGGAGTTGGCGAGGAGATCTAAAGAGGAGGGTATAATATTTATATTAGACGAGGTTGCAACCTTTGGGAGACTTGGTAGATATCTCTACTCGGAGAAGGAGGAGTTAAGAAGTATATCTAAACCTGATATAGTTACAATTGGGAAGGGTATAACTGGGGGATATCTGCCTTTGGCAGTTACCATGACAACTGACGAGATATACAACCAATTCTTAGGGGACTTTGAAGAGTTCAGACATTTCTTCCATGGACATACCTATACAGGAAATCAGTTGTTATGTACCTCGGCACTTGCCACCTTAGAGATACTGGGAGAAAAGGACTTCTTTAAGAAGGTGAATAAGAAGATAGAGATATTCCACAGGGAGTTAGATAAGTTGAAGGAGTTGAAACATGTAGGTGATGTCAGGAAGAGAGGTTTTATGGTAGGTGTTGAGTTGGTGAAGGATAAGAGGACTAAGGAACCCTATCCATACAGGGAGAAGGTAGCCTATAAGGTTGCAGAGAATCTACTTAAGAGGGGTATATATATGAGACCGATATTGAATACCATAATATTAGTTCCTCCTTTAACTATTACAGAGGAGGAAATAGAATTCCTGTGTAGAAATCTCTACGATGTAATTAGGGAAACCTTAGGGTAATTTGTATTATACTAAATAACAACCATTCTGGAATCTCCAATAAAAAATAAGTTACAAAAAGAATAATTAAAATCAAAAATAAAAATTCTATAATACCTAAATTAACCCTTTCCCCTGGACTACACTATGTACTGGGAAAGTAGGATTTTTATTAACCCTTCTTCTTAAGAGTTTTTTTCCTCTTTTTTATTTTCTATTTTTTATCTATTTATATTTTTCATTTTGTTTAAAATGTTATTTCATGGTTATATTTTTTATTATAACACTCATTATTATTTTTATTATTCTTTTAAATCATTACTTTGATGAAACTACTAAATCTATTTATGTGGAAATATGGACGCCTTACTTATGGCTGGTGGAAAGGGTACCAGATTAAAAGCCGATGTGGAAAAACCACTACTACCAATTTTAAAAAAACCTATGATAGAGTATGTAATCCAGTCTCTTTTAAACTCTAAGATAGAGAACATATATATCGCAGTATCTCCGAATACCAGGAAAACTAAGGAGTATCTATGTAAGAGATATCATAATAAAAAAAGAATAAAAATAATAGACACTCCTGGTAAGGGTTATATTCATGATATAAACTACTCCATGAGATATTTCTCAGAGCCTTTTATGGTAATATGTTGTGATATACCCATCATAACACCTAAGGTGATAGATGAGATTATAGGCGAGTATTACACCCTGAGATCTAAGAATAGAGATTTGGAGGCTCTCTG
Organism: Methanothermococcus okinawensis; assembly: GCA_015661585.1. Classification (GTDB taxonomy): domain Archaea; phylum AGJL01; class Methanococci; order Methanococcales; family Methanococcaceae; genus Methanofervidicoccus; species Methanofervidicoccus okinawensis_D. The sequence continues at coordinate 3,371 of DQVU01000209.1, forward strand.
TGTGGTGGTGGAGAGGGATAAATACCTAGGCAGTTCTACCGTAGTAATAGATAATTACATCCCTGTAGGTATAAATATACTTTGTCCAGTGAATAGAGAACAGGTGGAGAAACTGTATGTCCTAAAGGAGCCTGTATTAAATGTGAATACGTTAGAAGAGAAGGAAATAGTAGAGTCACTTATTAAAGGTAGTTATAAATATAAGTAATAGTTGGGACTGTTGAGATAACGGTAGATAAAGTACAATTCCGATAAAATAACTTATTAATAACAAACCCTAGTTCTCATTCAAAAGTGATAGTTTTTAAAATAATAATGATAATAAGATAAAAATAAGAAAAGGTTTTAAAAATAAAAATTTCTATCATTCCAAATGATACAACTGTGACATCTCAATAGGATTTC
>DQVU01000197.1 GCA_015661585.1 Methanothermococcus okinawensis
CTGGCAGATAAGAGACATATAAGTTGGCTCTACGCCTCGAGATTGACTGCAGAGAGGGAGTTCCAGGTGTTAAACGATCTCTATCCAGTTGTAAAGGTGCCTGAACCTATAGATCAAAACAGGCATGCCATTATTATGGGTAAGTGGGATGGTGTAGAGTTGAAGAGGGTAGATCTAACTAAGTTAGATATAGATATTGAGAAGTTATTCTGGGATATTGTAGAGGAGATAAAGAAGATGTACCATATTGGATACGTCCATGGGGACCTAAGTGAGTTCAATATATTGATAAATGAGGAGGGGGATTTTCTAATAATCGACTTCCCACAGGCTATAGAGGTTAGGGAGGGTAAGGTAGTGTTGGATATGCTACCTGGAGAGTTTAAGATGGACGTTGAGTACTACTTGAAGAGGGATATAGGGAATGTACTGAGATACTTTAAGAAGTACGGTATAAGGGAGAGTGTAGATGAGATATACAACTACGTAGTAGGTAAGTGATATGAAAAAGAAACACTTAGAGATAATCCTGGATAACTTAGATCCCCATCCGAACCCAAAACCCCATCTAGAGCAGTACACCATAGGGGGAAAACTTGCCAGTGAGTTGTTGTTCTTTGCAAGGGAGGATATAAGGGATAACTTTGTGGTGGATTTAGGTTGTGGAACTGGTAGGTTGTCCATAGGGGCAAAACTCCTTGGAGCAAGGAAGGTTTTAGGGATAGATATAGACAGGGAATCTGTTGAGTGTGCTAGGGAAAATCTGAGAAAGTTAGAGAGGATACCTGTATTGAAAAATTTAGATGTAGATTTAGAGGAGATTCGTAAGGGAGTGTTTTTCCTAGATATAGATGTTAAAGATATAGATAGGAGTTATATAGAGAGGTACTTAGAGAATGAGAGAAAAATTGTAGTTATACAGAATCCTCCCTTTGGCTCCCAGAGGAGACATGCAGATAGGATATTTTTAGAGAAGGCTCTGGAAATAGGGGATGTTGTATATACTATTCACAACTCTTCAACTAGGGACTTTGTGATAAATTACGTTGAGGAGAAAGGTAGGAGTATTACTCATATCTTCGAGAGTAGATTTAGAATACCTAGGATTTTCACTTTTCACAGTAAGAGGTACGTAGATATACCTGTAGATATTTTCAGGATAGAATAGAGAAATGAATAATAAAAAAGAGATTACTATAATAATGAAGGGATTAAAGGCTATTAAAATACTGATTTAGGAGATTTTACTGTTATTGTAATTTAAAGTCAAATATATAATATTTTAAAATTTAAAACTTGTACTAGTTCCAATTCAAAATTTTCTGATAAAAATAATTTATTATAACCTTTAATTCCCATCAAGGTGATGGTTAAAAATAATATAAAAATATAACAATAAGATAAAGAAATAACAGAAAAAAGAGGCAAAAAAAACTTATAAAAAAGGATCAACAGAAATCTCGTTCCTACTTCTCAGTACTCAATGTAAACTAGAGGATAAGATTAATTTTAACTTTTTTATTTTACCTGTATTCATTCTTTATTACTTTTATTTTTAGATTTTAATTATTCTTATAATTATTATTTTTATTCAAGTTATTGTTAGCCCTAGTTTCTATTAAGCCAGTGTTCAGTAAAGATCCTGAGAGATAGATATATAGTATTTTTTATTTTCTTTTAATCACTACTTTGATAAGAACGCGTATTATCACTTATGGGCAAAGTAGCAGATGATCTTTAACTCCCCATTTTCTTCTATTTTATCATCCACCCTTACAAACCCATACCTCTCAAATTGTACGATCTCATCTATATTTACATTTTTAAA
>DQVU01000026.1 GCA_015661585.1 Methanothermococcus okinawensis
ACTTTACTAATATCTCCATTTATTATACTACTTATATTTCTTATAACTCTCTATCTCATATACAAGAAATTTAAAAGATCTATATCTAAACTCCTGAAAAACTTAAGAAAGAAAAAGATAAAGATATCAGATGAATCCACCAAGGGAGAGATAGAGATACATTTTGCAAAGAACATACCTGTAGAATCTGGGAATGATCTCAAAAATATCAGCACCTTGAAGATAGACCCGGAGCTGGAGGACTTTGTAAGATATCTAATAAGTAAAGGTTTTAAATACGACAGTAAAAGTGGAATGTTATACTATGGAAATAAATCAGTTTATCCCATCTATAAAAGAACCTACCCTATCAACAATATAATTAGACTCTATAACTCCAAACCTGGTAGGGATGTTATAGTTTTGGGACTTAAGGGAACACCTGACAGCCCTAAGTTTGTCTACATTGTACCTGTAGAGGAAGCTAAGGAAAGGATGTCCATAGAGGAACTTAAGAGATATCTAAAAAAGTTTTAAATAGGGAAAGATTATGGATGTATATGAGGTACTGTTTCAGAGGTGTTTAGAACATAGGGTTATAGTAGATGGTAAGGAAACCCCCCTCTGGACTATATCCAAAGAGGATATTGAAAAGGAAAGAGTAGATTTTAACTTACAGTGGGAGAGCCTTCAGGATCTGGCAATATCCCTCTATGAATTTAAAAGAGAACAGTTAAAATCCAAGGAACTTATAAAGTTGCCTATAGAGGAGATATTGGTAGGTATTGCATTTTTGAAGCCTAAAGAATCTGGATATCTAATTACAGACGACACGAGTAATATCTGTATAAACTATCTAAGTGATATTATAACTGCAAGGATAAACTGTATATCTAAGTATTATTATCTCATAAAAAAACCACTAAACACAAATATCTTTGACGAGGTAATTCTTAAATTCCCTCAAAAAAAGAATATTAGAACCAACAACATAGAGGATATAAAAGAGATTGTTTTTAAACTTAAAAATTTACAGTTTGATATATAGGACCTTTCTCTTTGGGATAACTATGATCTTAGGACCTAAGTCGTCTAAGAAGTTCGTAGAGATAATGGATGATACACAGGTGCAACAGTGTGGTATAGATCTAAGGGTTGGGAGTATATATAAAATAGAGGGAGAGGGTGTTCTCGACTACACTAATGAAAAGAGAAAACTTCCAAGTTACAGGAGGATATTCTCCTCAGAGGATAACATTAAGATCTCCCTAGATAGAGGGATATACCTTATAAAAGTGGCAGATAAGATTAAGGTACCTGAGGATATGGCTGCCTTGGTATATCCAAGGAGTAGTTTATTAAGAATGGGATGTACCCTATATACTGCAGTTCATGATCCTGGATACGAGGGATATCCTGAGTATCTTTTAAATGTGATGAATCCTATTACAATATATAGATATGCTAGGATTGCCCAGATCCTTTTTATTAAATGTAGTGGTGTAGTTGGTACCTACTCTGGTATTTATCAGGGGAGATAATTAAAAATAATATATAATAATAAGTAAAATTAATATACTAAAATAAATAAAAAATTAAAAACTATTAAGAAAAAGAATTATTATAAAATTTACCTTAATTTCCCACTGTTCAGGGCAATCTATGATAAAAACTTATTTTACTTTTCTATACATATTTTTATTTGATTTGATTATTATGATAATATAAAAAAAATAAAAAGCCTAAAAAGAAAAAGAAAAAAATTCCATTCTCATTGTGAATCGATACTTCTAAGGGAGTGCTTAACAGAACTTCTCTACTCCTCCAGTACTTAAAATAAACTGGAGAATTATACAGGTGAAAAAAATAAAATAAGTTTTTGTCCCTAAAATATCCTAATATACTAGGAAAATGGTAGAATCTCTATTATTCCTCTTTTTAAGGGTTTTATCGCATCTTTTTTTATTTTATTAATTTTTCACTGCCTTTTACTCTAATTATTATAATTATTATTCTTATTATTACTTGTTGATATTTCAATTGTTAGTTTAAAAAGTTTTATTTATAATCTATATTTAGTTTAAAATACAAACTCCACATCTGAGAGCCTGTTCTTAACCTCTTCAAGTATCCTATCCTCCTCTTCCTCAGATACCTTACCATCTTTAAAGGCAGGGAAACAGGCTGCTACCCTTATATAACTCCCTGCATCATCCCATGGTACAGTAGATATAAGTTTTTCCCTTATGAGATACTCTGAGAACTCCTCGGCGTTTCTGAATACCCTACCATCCTTGGTACCCTTAGGTGCCTTCAGATAGAGATAGAAGGTTCCTCCAGGCAT
>DQVU01000015.1 GCA_015661585.1 Methanothermococcus okinawensis
CAGAGGGCATGCCATGGGGGAGTGTTGTTTTCCTATCTGATAGTACTATAGAATCAAAGGCAGGTTTTATACTACCCATCTTCCTCATCATATACTCTATCTCCCCTGCCAACTCCATCTCTGTAATACCCTCCTTACTTAGACAGTCTATTCCATACTCTAGTGCCCTTTTACTAATCTTAGATGCCCTCTTAATAAACTCTATCTCCCTCTCTGTCTTTATACTCCTCATCTCCACCAACTTCTTAGATACTATCTTGTAGTCCTCAGAGAGATACTTAATATACCTTAGTGGAAATGTCTCCTCAACACCATCACATCCTTTAATTACATCCTTTACACTTTCCATTAGGGAAACCTCTATCTTTCCATCCAATCCTTGGAAACTCCTATATTCCAACTTTGAAAGGTGAAGTACAGTACTTTCATTTTCTACATCGAAGGTTAGAAGGGAGTTATGAGGTGGATACCTCTCTAAGAAGTAGTTTATATTCTCCTTACTTAACAGTACACATCTCTTTATACTGTTTTCCTCTAAGTACTCTAAGAAAGTTTTTATCTTATCCACAGTCTCACCAACAAAACCTATTAATAAGTGTATTTAACATCACAAACTTCAATATTCACCAATAATAAAATTTATATTTAAAATGATTGCTAACAAATAACATGATAAAGATGTGAGGTATTAGAAACTATGACATAAAATTAAATTTCTTAAGATCTACAGAAAATATAGGTAAGTTAATTTCTCGGAATAAGGATTGATCATCCTATCCTACATTTGTTAGATACACTCCAGGATGGAAAGATTTAAATACTGACTAGCTTTAACAATACTTAAGGGATGTTCCCCAATAGGAGTAAGGTTTGCATGTTAAACTCAATAACCCAACGGATAATAAGTCCGTTGAGATAGGGGAGTCGTGAGCCCCTGCATCTCTCCATGAGGCCGAAACCGTTTAAAAAGTCGGCTGAACGGAAGAAACTCCACTACTATTTAGAGTGGAGTATTTCATAGTATAATACTTGTTGTTAAAATAGATGTTTAAAAATAAAACACAGAGAGTATTAAATTGGTGATACAATGGGAGTATGGCAGGGTAGAAGTAGGAGAAAACCTTCAGGAGGTAAGTACAAGTTAGTTGTTAAGAAACGTAAAAGAGAAATGGGTAGGGAACCTACAGAAACTCTCTTAGCAGATGAAGTTAGGGTAAAGATAATAAGAACAAGAGGAGGAAATAGAAAGGTAAGACTACTGAGGACAAACTACGCTAATGTAATGGATCCTAAAAAGGGTGTCTGTAGGAAGGTGGCAATATTGAACGTGGTGGAAAACGAGGCCAACAAACACTATATCAGAAGAAACATCATTACAAAAGGAGCTATTATTGAAACTGAAATTGGCAGGGCAAAGGTTACCTCAAGACCTGGGCAGGATGGTGTAGTTAATGCAGTTCTAATAGAGTAATTTATTCTTTCTTTTTAATGAAATTTCCACTCTTTTAAAATGAAGGGATTAAAAATCCTTTAATAGAGTAAAATCATACTCTGTTTCCCAGTACATAGTGTAGTCTAGGGAATAAGAACTTATTTTATTTTTTTCACGTGTATTTGTTACTTTATTTAGGATTTTTTATTTTTTAATTTTAATTATCCTCCTTATAATTATAGAGTCCTGAACAAAATTAATTATAATAACAACAACTATGGAGATCTTGAATAAAAAATTAAAATCATAAAATAAAATTCTTAAAAACACCTAAATAAAGAATATAATTAGGTGAAAAAGCAAAGTATGACCATTATTTCCTAGACTACACTGAGTACTGGAGTAGTAGGTAAGATTTCTGTCAAATCTTTTCTTAAGAGTTTTTTACACTTTTATTGTTATTTTTTAATTTTTCTATTTTACCCTAATTATCTTTTTATTATAGTTTAAAAAGTTATGTTCTTGACTATAATATTTTTAATCACTACTTTGATAGAAAATAAGGTTAAGATAAAAATATAGAAAACCCTAATTCTCATAAAATTCATTAGACAAATAAAATACTCTCTTTGAACACTTCTGAATACTAAAAGAGTGGAGTAAATCCTTTCTCACAGAACGATATTATAGACATCATATTATTTTTTACATTAACTGACATAAGTTTTTATATTTTAGCTCCTGCCAAAAAGATAAATAATTTAAATAACAAAGTTTGAGTTACTCTTATAGATATCCTTAAAATGACGATATATTTTTATTATTGGTGAAAACCTATGGATATCTTCAATGAGATATACAGAGATATAGATGAGAGTACTGTAATTAAAGAGGAGAAAAAATATATAATGAACACTTACGGGAGGCTCCCTCTAGTCCTTATCAGAGGTAACGGAGTCTATGTGGAAGATGTAAAGGGAAGAAAATACTTAGACTTTATCTCGGGGATCGGTGTAAACAGTATAGGACACTGTAATCCAAAGTTGATAGAAAACGTAAAAAAACAACTTGAAACTCTCATCCATGTATCTAACCTATATTACACTGTCCCCCAGGTGAAGTTGGCAAAAAAACTTGCACATCTCTCAGGTTTAGATAAAGCCTTTTTCTCAAATAGTGGTGCAGAGGCAAACGAAGGGGCCATAAAACTTGCAAGGAGATACGGTAAAAAGATGGGGATAGGAGAGGGGGAGATAATAACTATGGAAAGAGGATTCCATGGGAGGACATTGGCAACTATAACTGCAACTTCAAAGGTGGAGTATCAGAAAGGTTTTGAACCCCTTCCAAAGGGATTCAAGTATGTGCCCTTTAACGACTTGGATAAACTGGTGGAGAGTATATCTAATAAAACCACAGGTATAATGATAGAACCTATCCAGGGAGAGGGAGGAATACATGTTGCAGATAAGGAATACCTAAAGGGTGTTAGGGATATATGTGATGATAGGGGTATTCTTCTCATATTCGACGAGGTACAGTGTGGTATTGGAAGGACTGGAAAGATGTTCGCCTATCAACACTACGATGTTAAACCTGATATACTAACATTGGCAAAGGCCCTGGGTGGTGGGATCCCCATAGGGGCCACCTTGGCTAAGGAGGAGGTTGCCCAGGCTTTCACGCCTGGAAGTCATGGATCTACCTTCGGTGGCAACCCCCTAGCCTGTGTAAGTGCCTACGTTACCCTGAGTATTGTGGAGGATCTTTTAACGCATGTAGAGAAGATGGGAGAGTACTTTATGAAAAAGTTGAGAAATCTACAAGGTAAATATCCATTTATAAAAGAGGTTAGGGGTATTGGTCTTATGTTAGGTATGGAGTTGTCCTTCCAGGGAAGGGATGTGGTCAAAAAGATGCTTGAAAAGGGTTATCTGATAAACTGTACAGCGGAAAGTGTGTTGAGATTCCTCCCTCCCCTTATTGTAGAAAAGGAGCATATAGACATCCTTGTAGATGCCTTGGATGAAGTATTTTCTGAGATAGAAGTTGAGATAGAAGTATAGATACTATTCCCTCTCCCTCCACTTGACAAATAGATAGTACTTCTGTGGTTCTTTTAACTCCTCCTCTATCCTCTTTGCTATGGCATTTAGGAGGTTTCTATGGATTCTCCTCTCTATATCTTCAAAACTTTCAAAGGGTTTTTTCTCCCTCTCCTCCAATATCTTCCACATAAGTGTTTTACCAACCCCGGGTAGAAGTTGAAGTGTATGTAATCTCGTTGTTATAGGTTGACATTTATTGATAAAATCTACAAACCTTTTTTCATTCCGTTTAACAGCCTCCATTATGACGTAAAGTAACTCAGTTTTTGCAGTAGGTGTTAAATCCTCATACCTTAGGGTTCTTGAAATATACTCCACTTTATCCCTTTTACCCCTTCCAATATATACCCTTTCAGCCAAATCCACGCTTTGATCCTTCTTTATAATCATCTCCATAAGTATAAACTGTTTTTCACCAAATCCCTGGGCAATAGGTTTTCTCTGATGAATGGGAACGCTCTCCTCGGGATACCCATATGGTAAAAAATCTAACACATAAGCGTAGTTCTCAAAGACTCTCTTCTTACCTCTGTATTTTTTCATACAATACACCCTCTGAAATTTAAGGATAAAAAAAATAGAAAATAAGTGATTTAAAATAAGTAATAATAGAAAAAATAATTACTTAATGTATTTACGGACTGTATTTAGTATTTCCTGTACATTCTCTGGGAGATTAGACTTGTAGAATATTACCTTTAAATCCTCTTCATCCTTAGGAAGTAAATCCACTATCTTAACACTGGTTCTCTCATCTAAACCTAAACTCCTCAGTTCATTGAGTAACTCTTCAGCCTCTTCAACACTCAATTTTGCAAATTTTTCTAAGTAATTCAGTGCACAGTTGAGTTCGTAAGGTATTTCCTCGTAGTTTTTTCTGTTGTTGTTAATCATCTCCTTTGACTGGGATATAGTAACGTATCTTTCAGAGATTAACTTCTTCCCTATCATAGTAATCCAAATTTAATTTTTTAATTACCTCTATATTCCCTTAGATGTTGTGGTCTAACTATAACATCCTTGTACTTCCCTCCATCTCTAACTCTGACGATAAAGGCCCTACCCCTCTGTCCAACTACGGTACCAGTTTTCCCATGGAACTTTGGATGGGGCATACCTTTGTGTACTGAAGGATCTATTACGATGTGGACGATATCTCCCACTTTATACTCCTTCAACGCCCTTGTAACAGGATACATTCCCCTCTCTCTTGGATGTTTCCTAAGTTTATGCCTTGTTTTACTCCTGAAACCTTTACTCCTCTGTACCATACTCACTCCTCCTCCTTTTTAATAATGATAAAAATTATAATTTTATAATCAACTATAAAAAGATTATTGTATATTGGTATTAAAGTTACAAACTTATAATAAAAATAATAATTAAAAATAATAACGAGAATAAAAAAATAAGAAACTCCTTAAGAAGACAAATTAACAGAAATCCTACTCTGTTTTCCAGCACACAGGACAGATCGGGAGATAAGACCTATATTTTACTTTTTTTATATTCTTTATTTAGGTATTGTTTTAAGAATTTTTATTTTTTTGATTATAATAATTCTTATTATTTTATCGAAGTCTTTCATAGTTGTTGTTAATTTAAAAAATTTTGTTTATTGCTAGAATTTTAATATAAATTAAAATATTGTTGTTCTCTTTACACCATTCTGAGTATTGGAAGAAGAAGAGATCTTACTAACTCTACCCTTAAAGACATGTTTATGATATTACTCATCATGAACCTTCAACACATCTAACTCTTTACATACACATCTTTTATTTAGAATCTCAGAAACTGATGGAGAAGTTCTTCCATCATCTCCACTTATCAACTCTTTTATATATAACCCCCCATCACAATACACCTTAAGTTTAAATCTCTTGGGATCTACCCTCTCTGTCCATGCCTTGTATACCTTACGGATCCTTACCAGATCTGCCCTTCTATGAGATACCCGTTGGGGAGTTCTCTGATATACAGTTAAATTTTCCAATTTCTTCTCTAACTCTGAAAGTTCCTTATCGGAGACCTCCTCCTCACATTCAACAAGTGCCAGATAAGTCTTTTTATGAGGTTTATTTTTAAAGGATATTATATCTTTTCTAGTACCGTACTCCAAGTTAAGTACTTCAACCATTCCACTTCTGTTTATCCTCTCTCCTATCTCCTCCAGATTTACCTTCCTAACCTTAGGTTCCTTTATCTCAAGGACAAAGGGCCTTCCATCTCCAAGCATTCTTACATCGATATCCTCTCTTCCAGCACCGTGAAACGCCTCACTTTTACCTTTAAAGGCCTCCATGAAGGGCCCTGCAATTATCTCCTCTACTGAGATGGTGTATCTTTTTCCAGTGTAGTTACACTTTTCACATCCCTTACCTTTACAGTAGCCACAAGGCCATCTAGTCTGAGGGATACCTCTTACTAACTTTCTATACCTTCCTTTTATATATACAGGTGTAACCTGTAATTTTACCTTCTTCTTATAAGGGTTTATAAGAACGACTATATCAGGATTCTCCCTGTCGACAGTTTTAGATGTTTTTTCTATTAGTAGTTTCCCCATTGTTCTGTTAAACTCTTGTTTTATACTCTCCATATAAGGTGTTTTTATTCTCTCCTCAAATTTTTTTATAGATTTAGGGAGTAAAGTACCAACTAAGAAGGTATCATATTCGTACTCACTTAATAACTTTAAAGTTTTCTCCAAGATTTTCTCCAGGTTTTTTTCCTGAAATATACCCTTACACCAGGGACATTTCTTGCTATCTACTTCTAAACCTTCGATCGCCCTTATCTCTGTCAATCCACTTCTGTATAGGTAGGACAGTTCTTCCTTTATTTTTTTTATCTCCTCCTCTACTTCTCCACACTTGAATCTCTCTACACCTTCAGATCTCTCTTTTAGATCGTACAACTTGGATTCCAACTCAATAGCCTTTGTCATCTTTATAGACTTTCCCCTCTCGTAGTTTGATGTATGGAGTAACTTGGCGTACAACCTTCCAAAACACCTATGACATAATGGATAACTTTTAAGTATCTCTGTATCCATGGTGATCCCTTTATATTGTTGTGATGAAAATTAAAAAGTATTTTTTACTACAATAGTAGAATTAATATAAAAATTTAATAAAAAAATATAACAATAATAATTAAAATTTTCTATTATTTGGAGGGAGACTGTCAAAATAACAATAAATATTTTAAACTTTAATTTCCCATCAGTAATAATAAATAGAATTTAGGATTATGAAAGGTGAAAAATTAAAAAGATGAAATCATGGAGATCCAATACGAGAGTATAAAGTTAGACTTCTGGTCCTTTCTAAGAGAAGCCTATAAAAAAAATATAAAGTTAGATCTTGGGCACTTTATTATACTAATAAAGTTGTTAGAGATAAACAAAGAGTATAACAATCTCATGAGGAGATATGGGAAGAGAAATGCCAGAAAAATACTAGAGAATAAAGGAATATTTTCGAAGAATTCAGAGTACGTATCTGGGGAGTATTTAAAAAGATATATATCTCGAAACAGTAGGGGGGCGGTATATTCGAGGATTAAGGATTTACAGTCCTTGGGGTTTGAGATAAAAACTAAACCTGGAGCCTTAGGAGGATATAAATTATTAAAAACCCCTCAATGGTTCAAGTTGGTAGATTCTTAGTTCCTATCGAAAATCTTTTTTATATAGGGTTCAAAAGGTACAATATCTTCCCTCTTTATAGGGACGATTGTGGCAACCTTTAATACCCTTCTCCTCGGATCGAGTCCTATAGTCAATGTTCCTGGAGTGAGGGTTATACTACACGCCAAGAGTACCTGTCCTATTAAACTGTTTATCTCAGTTTCTATCTCTACTATCTGTGGATTTATATCACCATTTATACTCCTCTTTACTACATCCAACCATGCCTCACTTAAGGCCTTTGCCAGTATAAACAGGTACTCTAAAACGTCAAGGAGTAACATAACATACACCAAAATTTTATAATAAAAAATAATTATAATTATCAATAATTACAAATAAGTATATATACCTTGCGATCTATAGAGATACAAAAAACAAGGTGGTATCGTGAAAAATGAGGAAGTACAGAAACAACTGTATCAGATAGAAGTCTACAAACAACAGATAAATAGATTACAGGAGGAGTTAAGTAAGATAGAACTTTTAAAGTTGGAAATTTTAAAATCTATAGAGTCTATGGAAGGGTTAAAACAGTCTAAGGAGATACTTATCCCCTTAGGTGGTGGAGTATTTACAAGAGTTAAAGTTCAAGACTGTGAAAAGGTTATAGTCAATGTAGGCGCTGATGTCTTTGTTGAAAAACCTATCGAGGAAACTATCAGGGATTTTAAAGAGTCGTCTAAAGAGTTAAATAGTGCCGAAAATAAAATTAGAGAACAGATATCAAAAACATTAGCAGCCATAGAAAAACTCCAAAAAGAGTTAGAGAGTAAGATCAGTCTAATGGAAAAGGGACAAGTCCCTGAGAGTAGTTAATATAAAAATTAATAAAAACAAAACTTCAAGAGGGATTAACAGAAATCCCGCCTCTTTCTCCAGTACTCTGGTATGAAGGCTATATTATACTCTTTATCTGTATTTTACTCTTTATTTAGTGTTTTTAAGAATTTTTATTTTTTGATTTTAATAATTCTTATTATTTTTTATTCAAGATTCCAAGGTTGTTGTTAATTTAAAAAGTTCTGTTTATATTTATACTAATTTTCATTATAGCTATGGGCTTAAATAATGTTATGTTCTTGAGTATATAATTTTATTAATAAATATTCGCCCAACAAATAAAATAAGGTAATGTCTATGAAGATCTTAGAAACCTCAGAGAAGGACACACTTAAAGTTATACCTGAGAATTTAGATGATCTCTGGCACCTATATAACATTATAGAGAAGGATAACATAGTATGGGCACTGACAGAGAGAAGGGTAGAAGATAAAGGAGATAAGTTGAGGGCAGATAGAGGTGCCAAGAGAAAGGTATATTTAGGAATAAAAGTAGAGAAAGTCCTCTTCCACGAGGATACAAATAGGTTGAGGGTAAGTGGTAGGATAGTACATGGACCTGACGATATCCCCCTTGGAGCATACCATACCATAGATATAGAACCTTTAACAGAAGTTAGTATTCAAAAGGATTGGAAAAGATGGGACTTAGAGAGGTTAAAAAGTGCAGAGGAATCTACAAAAAAACCGAAGATAGTAGTTGTCATTATGGATGACAGCGAGTGCAACGTATATCTTATAAGGGAGTATGGAGTTAAAGAGTTGGCACATATAAAATCCAATATATCTAAGAAGTTAGATCCAAAGAGGTTGGAACAGGAGAGGCACAACTACTACAAAGAGATTGTAGAGGTTCTGAAGCCTTACGAGGGAAGAATACTTGTAGCAGGACCTGGATTTGGTAAGAACAACTTCCAGAAGTATCTTGCTGAAAGGTATGGAGATATCCACAGGAGGACAGTATTCGAGTCTATAAACCACACTGGAAGGTTGGGACTTAACGAGGTTTTAAAATCTGGAATGGTAGATAGGATATACGGACAGGCGAGGTTAAGTGAAGAAATTCAACTGGTTGAGAGACTCTTAGAGGAGATATCAAAAGGAGAGCTTGCTGTCTATGGTTTGGAGGATGTTAAAAAGGCTATAAATTACTCTGCAGTAGATACACTACTTATATCTGATGAGTTTCTAAGGAAAAACAGAGATCTAGTTGAGAAACTGATAAACTCCGTTGAATCTATCGGAGGAAAATCTGTAATTATATCTACAGAGCATGATGCAGGAAAACAGTTGAGAGCCTTAGGTGGTATTGGAGCGATACTGAGGTTTCCTATTGAGTAGTGATAAATAATTATATTGTATCTATGATATAATGTTTATGTGTTTGGCCATATTTTTATTTTATACTCAAATCAACAGCCTCCCTAAGGCCCCAAATACGGCAGAATGAACACACCTCCCCACCTGACGGCATACCACAGACTTTACACTCTTTAATCTCTCCCCTTTCAACCTCTCCCTCAAAAAGATACCTCTTCTTTAAAAATCCCCTCACAAATTTTATCTTTGTCCCAGGTCTGATTTCTTCCAACTGATTAATAATCTCCTTGTACTTCAGTGTAATAGCCCCCTTTGAATAGGGACATTTATCAGTTACATACTCTATCCCAACTGCTGAGGCATATGCAACAATTTCTCTCTCTGTAGCCTCATAGAGTGGTTTAACCCTCTTTACGAATTTACCTTCACCTGGAAGGATAGGACCCTGCTTAGCTAGATACTGGGTATTCCAATTAAGTACGTTGCCAAAAATAAAAGATGCTTCGTCATCTACGTTATGTCCTGTAACGACAACGTCAAAGTTGTTGTCATAGGCAAACTTGTTGGAAATATATCTCTTTGTAGTTCCACAGTAGGAACATGTAGGACGCGTAGTTCTAAGTTCACCAACTCCGGTTCCTAAAAGTTCTCTGATCCTAACTATATGGAGAGGAGTATCTATCATTTCGCACTGTCTTTTGACATACTCCTCACATTTATCAGAGTATTTTCCAACCCCAAGGTTGATATAGAGACACTGAATATCGTAGTTAAACTTTTTAAGTATGTAGGAAACAACTGCGGAGTCCTTTCCACCACTTATAGCAACTAGAATTCTTTCATCCTTTTTAAAAAGTTTGTATCTCTCAATAGTTCTCCTAACCTTTCTCTCAAAGTACTCTATAAAGTGTTCTCTGCAGAGGGGCATTTTTGGATGGTAAAGTTTAATGTATGCCTCTTTTTCACAGAATTTGCATTTCATCTTCCCACCCTTAGGAAGGTAATGAAAGATATTAAAAACTCATCTCTAAAAAATTGGTGTATAAAACTCCTACATACATCCCTAATAATTAACATCTCTTACATCTCCTTCTCTCTTTCAAAGTTAAAGAATTGGAAGAGAAGAAAAGAATCCTGCCTCCATTTGAAAGATGAAAATACTATATAAACCATACCTTCCATCAAAGTAATAATTAAAAGAATAATAAAATTATAATAAAAAATCCCAATGAAAAATAATCAATAAAAATGGATAAAACCATAACTATATCTCAGGATCTTTCCTGAACACTAAGATAAAGAAGTTATATTAGAAGATATCCAGGGAATCATCCTCCCCAATATTCAGGAGTAGTATATCTGTTTATATTTTCTTTTTATTTTTTAATAACTTCACCATTATTTTTTTACTTTATTATTTTTTAATAATTTTTATTATTCTTTTAATTATACTTTAATGGGAACTAGGGTTTATATTATTTTATTAGGACTCTATTATCACACCCTAGTACTCAGGAAACATCCCGAGAGACAAATATAGTAATGAGGCTACCCTTTTTATTGTTTTTATAATCATGTATTATTATATTATTACTTTAATGAGAGCTAAGTTATTTTTTCTTTAATTATATTTGAGAAGGAATAAGTTTTTTATTATAATCTCCCAATTTTTTTAATTTACCGTAGAATTTTCTACCTTTGACAAAGTACGTGTAGGAATCTGATTTTCTAAGTATGACTTCATCTCCTTTTTTTAAAGTCTCTTCCACATTTCCATCTATAACTACCAGTACAGATTTTTTTAATATTCTTATCACAATCTCAGAGTTTCCATCTACTACAATAGGGCGAGAAAAGAGTTTGAAGGGACAGATAGGGACGACTACAAAGGCATCCATTGAAGGTTCTAATATGGGGCCTCCAGCACTTAATGAGTAGGCAGTTGATCCTGTTGGAGTTGATACTATAAGTCCATCTGCCCTCACCTCCTCTACAAACTCTCCATTTATATATACCTCAAAGTATATCATCTTTGCAGGGTTTTTCGTTATTAGAACTACCTCATTTAAGGCATCTGGGAGCATCTTCTGGCGGTAATTATCCCTATTTCTACTCCCTTCTTCATTGAATATCTTAACTATACAAGCACATTTAGTCCTCTTTTCAATTTCGTAGTTCCCCTTTATAACCATATCTATAGCCTTAAATACTTCATTCCTACTGAATTCGGTGAGAAAACCAACTGTACCCATATCTATACTAATTATAGGTATCTCATTCCCACCAATCAATCTTGAGGTCCTCAATACTGTTCCATCGCCACCTATGGATAACATATGAGATACATCCTTAAGATCCTCCATTACTTTACCCTTGTATTTATCAATATTTACCTTGTCCTTTAAGGTGTTGTAGAGTTCTCTCTCCAGGAGATAACCTATACCTTTAGATTCTAGATAGTTCATAACTTGGATAACCAAATCTAAAGCTTCTTCTCTATCTATCCGGGATATTATACCAAATTTTGTTGGCTTTAACACCCACTTGTTGCCGAATATACCCACCAACTTTTGATGGAGGGCCATGTTTGAACATATCAGGGACGTCCTCTCATGAACATCCAACTTCATACTTATAGGTTTTCCATCTCTATCTGTTATTACTCCCCCAGCCTCCTTGAGTATAACATACCCCCCTGCAATATCACAGAGTCTTGTAGTCTTGTTTACATTTATAAATGCATCTAAAGCCCCTCTAGCTACATAGCACATCTCTAAGGCGGCAGAACCAAATATCCTTATCCTCCTTACCTTCCTATCCTTTATAAAATTTAAGGTATTGGTAGTTAAACCGTAGGCAAAGACTCCTAACGAAGCGTCCTTTAAATTCTTAGTATCAGACACCTTTATCCTCTTCCACTCCCTCTCATTTTTTTCTAAGATATAGGCTCCACTGTTAACTCTCCCGTAATATATATCACCTGTAGCTATGTTTTTTACCATCCCCAACTTCAGATCCTCTATATTCATGCTCCTTACTATATGTAAGATATCTTCACCATCTCCAATCTCCTGTGGAATTTCTCCCATAGCGATAGAAACGGAGTAGATAGGAAGATTATTCAATGCATTGTATGTACCATCTATAGGATCCAACACAATAAGATATTCTGGTGGTTCCTCACCTATCCTTTTAACACCTATTTCCTCACTTATGAGTATGGCACTACAATACCTCTCAATGGAGTTTACTGCAATGTTCTCGGCGATTACATCTATCCTCTTGGTAGGGGTACCATCTGCTCCAATTTTTATTACTTCACCGGACCTCTCCCATCCAATTAGAGGTTTTATACCCTTCTCAATACTATCTACCACCCCTCTGGCAATATGGAACATATTTTTATCCATAATTTCACCGTAAGATAGAGAAATTTTATAGAGATATTGTTAAAAAGAAAATAATTAATATTATTATTTTTCATTATCATTAGATATTAAATCAAAAAATGAGGGGTAAAAGGTAAAATTATGAAAAAGTATCTATTTCTCCTCTTAACACTAACTTTCCTAAATATAACCTCTGCAGATATAACTGTAACAGTCCCCGCAGTTTCCAAAACAGACTATGGATATGTAGGAACCACTATCAATATCGATGTAAAGGTATCTAATGGAAGTGGTCACGTTTTTATAGACACTCTACCAGTAACGGAGATGGACATGCAGAGTTCAGCGAGAATCGCTGCAAAGGTGGCATTTGATGTATGCAACAGGGATCAGAAGGACTACGACGTGTACTACATAGTAAGGTCAAAAGTACCTATAGTTGGGGGACCTTCGGCAGGAGGTGCTCTATGTGTAGCTACCATTGCAGCATTGAACAACTGGAGTATCAACAGGAATGTTATGATGACAGGAATGATCTATCCAGACGGAGGTATTGGTCCCGTAGGAGAAGTATTGGAGAAGTTAAAGGCTGCCAAGATAGCAGGTGCCAAGTATTTTTTAATACCTTACGGGGAACGATACGTTACTGTAGAAGACCCGTATAGTAAAGATAACTATATTACTGTAGATGTTGTAGAGTATGGCGAAAAATTAGGAGTAAAAGTTGTTGAGATTAGGAGTATATATGATGCTATCTACTATTTCACAAATTATACGTTAGTTGAGGGTGACTACTCCCTTAATCCTGTACTTGAGGAAATATACAAAGAAAAGATGAAAGATCTAGCGGATGAAGTACTGAAACTTACTAAGGAGAGTTACAACTACGTAAATAATAGATTAAATAACAATCCCAACGTTGTGTTGAATTATCAGATGGAGATAAACCTTAAAAGGAGATTGGAAAAATCTAAGAAAGATTTGGATATGGCACAGAGACTCTATTCTCAAGGTTATTACTACGCTGCCACTTCAAAGGCCTTTGGAGTTATAATAAACCTCGAAGTTATAAACACCACCTTAAACTACATAGAGAGTACTGACAAAAGAGGTTATCTAAGGGATTATCTAATAAATATTCAGAAAGATATTGAAGATAAAAAGGAAATAATTAAAAATAAAAGGTTGACGAAAAGTAACTTCGAGTATATCTTGGCGTCTAAGAGTAGAATCTATGAAGGAGAGGATCTAATGGATAAAGCCTGGAAGGAGTACTATAACGACAATTTTTTATCTGCCATAGAGTATGCCTCTTACGGAAAATGGAGAGGAGAGAGTGCTATCTGGTGGTTAAAACTATCAGATGAAGGTATCCTTTCAGATGAGGGACGTATAGATGAATACCAACTTATGCCCCTTGCCCAGAAGTACCTTGATAACGCTGAGGTTGTAGTTCTCTACAGTTCAATGGTACTACCTGAAACAAGATTGATAGAAGACGCTGAGGAGAAATTAGATAAAGCTAAAGAATACTACGAGAGAGGAGAGTATCTCCTCTCTATAGCAGAAAGTATAGATGCCTATGTATATGCCACAACGTATCTTAATTACAATACAGATACGAACTATCTAAAAGAGATGGCGGAAAAGAGAATATACAAGGTGATGGATAGTTATAGATACCTCCCTGTAAGTGCTATGGGGTATTACGAATACGCCAACTCCTTAAATGACACCTTCTACAAGGCTCTCTACTATAAGTACAGTACTGCCTATTCCCAGATGGATATAGACATCCTAAAGGAAATTGGCCACAAATATAGAGGAGGGAGAAATATATTTATTCTTCAGAATTTAAGTTCCTCTCCAGGAATAATTTATTCTGTAGATGATGATGTTCTCTATGCCGTTGCTATAGATATTGTATATCTATTTATAGGCCTATTCTGTGGGGCTCTGATAGGATATTTTATCAGGAGAGATAACAGTTAATAAAGGTGTCTAGTATGTTGTGTGATATTCAGGCTACAGAACCTGAGATTAAAATATCTCTCACGAGAGTAGGAGTTATTAATTTAAAAAAACTCGTAAAGATACATAGAAAAAATAAGAGGCCTATAATATTACTTCCAACCTTTGAAGTCTTTGTAGATTTACCAAGTTCCCAGAAAGGCATACACATGTCCAGGAGTCCAGAGGTTATTGAGGAAGTTATAGAGAAGTTAGTAGTTAAGGAGATCTACGGAATAGAGGAGTTGTCAGTAAATATTGTAAAAAAACTCTTTGAGAGACATGAATACGCGACAAGGGCTGAAGTTTTAATGTACGGAGATTATATTATAGAGGAGAAGTCTCCAATAACAAATAAACCCTCTCAGGGGTTATGTAAAATTATAGGTAGAGCTTATGGTGTAAAGGACAGTGAAGGAAACATCCATATTAAGAAGATGGTTGGTGCGGAGGTTGTAGGTATTACAGCCTGTCCCTGTGCTCAGCATCTCCTAAAGGAGAAAACGATCCAAAATTTGAAGAAGAAAGGATTTTCAGATGAAGATATAGAGAAGATATTGGATGCGGTAGTTGTTGCAACTCACAACCAGAGAGGTATAGGGACGGTAATGATAGAGGTTCCAGAGGGTTATAACGTAAGTATTGGGAAGATCATAGATATTATAAAAAAGTCTATGAGTGGGGAAGTTTATGAACTACTCAAGAGAGTTGATGAGGCATACGTGGTAGAGATGGCTCATAGAAATCCAAAGTTCGTTGAGGATTGTGCAAGGGAGATGATAAAGAGGATCGTAGAAGAGTTTAGATATCTACCAGATGATACCCAGGTGTTGGTGAGGCAGATTAATAAGGAGAGCATCCATAGACATGACGCCTTTGCAGAGAGACGTTCTACTATGGGGGAGTTAAGGAGGGAGTTGAATATGTAATAATTCCTGCACACTTATTCTCACCATCATCGCGGTCTATACATAATGTTGTTGGAGTTAATAATCCTCTCAGGAGAAAAGATTAACAAGAATAAGAGTAAGACAACAGATAACAAAAAAGAGGAAACGACGAAAATAATAAGAAAATTCTTCCTAACAGGAAATATCACAATCTATCCTTAAGTTAAAAAGGGTATGGATCTATCTCCATTTAAGGTTTTAACCTTAACAAGTACATTAATAGTTTAAAAACAAAATACTCCAAGATTGTTAAATATACAAAAAAGTAATCTCAACCGCTATCCTCTGGAAAGTCCTAGCACCCTGGGGGCGAAACGAACCCTGTTAAACCCTTAATCCTTAGAAAGGTAAATATATATAGAAGTTACTTTTTTATATTTTATTTTATTGCCTTAGTTCCCATTCAAAAATCTTGTAAAAAATTAATGATTATTATAAAGATAAAAAAATAATGAAAAAGGTTTAAAAAATAAAAAAACTCCTATCCACCCCAAAAATAAATGTATCTTTTCCTACTCCTGAATATTGGAGAGGGAAATTCTCTGAATATATCCTAACTACAACTGTGGGATAACCTTATATTATGTAGAAAATTTCTCATCCTACCCAGTGTTCAGGAAAGATCCTAGGATATAGATTTTGTTTAGAGGTATTAACAGATAAATAAAAATTAATTAAGATAAATATACCTGTATGATCTTAATGTATTGAACAAATATTTTTGGTGAAACCCATGAAAATTTCAGTCTACGGAGCAGGAAATCAAGATCTATATGTCAACAAACTTAAACTCCCACGACTCTTTGGAGGAGAGCCACCATACGGTGGAAGTAGGATGGCTATGGAGTTTGCAGAGGCAGGACATGACGTTGTACTTGCAGAACCTAATAGAGATGTACTTAGTGAGGATATGTGGAGGGAAGTTGAAGAATCTGGAGTAAAAGTTACTAATAACGACATGGAGGCTGCAAAGCATGGAGAACTACATATACTATTTACACCCTTTGGGAGTTATACTGCAAATATTGTTAAGAATATCATCCCCTATTTACCAAGGGATGCAGTGATTTTAACTACCTGTACTATTTCTCCTGTTGCTCTATATTCCTGTCTCAGATACGAACTAAGAGAGAGAAAGGACATAGGCATTACTTCAATGCACCCTGCTGCAGTTCCAGGTACACCTCAACATGATCACTACGTGATAGGTGGAACCTCTCTAGATGGAAAGGATTATCTAACAGAAGAACAGTTGAGGAAGTGTATTCAGTTAGTAGAGAGTGTTAATAAGAAAGCTTACGTAGTCCCTGTAGATGTGGTACCTACAGTTTCAGATATGGGAGCACTTGTAACTGCTATAGCGCTGGTAGGGATTTTGGAGTACTACACTGTCGGTAGAAGAGTTATAAATGCTCCTAAAAAGATGATTGAACAGCAGATAGTTATGACACTCCAGACTTTGGCCTCTCTTATAGAAACTTCAGGTATTTATGGTTTATTAAAGGCCCTTAATGTGGAGCTAGTTATAAAGAGTGCTTCCTCCATGCACCTTTTGAAAGAGCAGAAAGGATTAGAGGTAGCTTTAGATATACTAAAGAATTTAGATGAAAAAATACTAGAAAGATCTAAAAACGCTGAAATAAATTCAACAACACTTGTAGCCTCCCAGGCACTTGTAAAAGAACTTAAAGCCCTAATTGGAGGAAAGGCAGCGGAAGGTGTCATAGAGAGGAGTAGGAAAAAACTCTTTATGAAGTAGTGAAACTCTGTCCCAGATACATGGGAGAGTAAAGCATCAAAGAGACCATATTATACTTAAATATTGTTGTTATTCTGGTATGGAGAAGAGAACAGAACCTAAATCAACTCCTCTATCAACTCCTTCAATTTAACTACTACTGGTATAGGGTTGTGGAATGCTCGAGCAGAGTATGTCACTATTCCTTCTTCCTTTAAGTCTTCTATATATTCACCTTTCACCTTTCTACCAAATACTATAGCATAGGTCTTTGCATTATACACCGATTTATAGGATATAATATAATTTACCGCAGCATCGTTATGGACAAATCCCACTATAGCATCCACCTCTAATCTATTTTTCAGTCCTTTCTCTATATCCTGGAACCCTACACCTTTCAGATAGTATCTCTCTGGATCCGCTGTTTCAAGGAGTTTCAATGCTGCAGGGTTTGCAGAAAGGATAATCATACACCCACGGTTTTTCAACATATTTAAAAGGTATAGAGTAGAGGGAATTAAAACAGGAGGTTCAGGACATCCTATTATAACAAGTACCCTCAAAGATACCACCTACCAGAACTTCAGTATGGATAAAATACCACCTTTTTTATCTTTATTATCTTTCTCCCCTCGAGAGGATTCACTGAGGGGTACCTTTAAAACAAAGGTCCCGTAGCATGGTTTTGTATAAGGAAATATAACAAAGTCTCCATGATAGGCTACTGGTATTGGAGGTTTTCCTATTAGAAGTACTCCCTTTATAACCTCTTCTCCAGCCTTCAAGTATCTTATATCCTTAAAGTTCTTTCTGATGTAGTTGGAACACTCTTTGAATGTTCCTTTAAATAGAATCTCGTAGTTGTAGTTCTCTATACAGGACATGGTTTCACTTTTTAATCTACTATAACTATAGTTATATTGTATATACTGGGATCCACATCTGCTCTATCGTATATCAGTCTCTCTATAAGATTAATAGTTGAGATATCTAAAGGACTCTGATTTTTTATATATATGGAGATATTTGTTTTATCTGAATCGTAGGACATACCAAGATATAGTATAGGGTACTCAACATTACTCCCGTTGTACCTTGAATTTACAAGAGAAATGGCAGTTTTAGCTCCAATATCTATTTTATCTAGATCTCTATCCCTCTTATCTAAATTGTTGTTCATAAAGTGATAGATGGAGGCAATAGAGAGAGTAAGTATAACAAGTAATAATATAGAAAACTCCAGGGATAGTTGGCCTCTTTTTTTAATTAAGGTTTTTATAATCATACTTTTCACTAATATGATTTTATTTTTAATATCTTATTTAATGATATCAATTAAGAATAAAAATATAAATAAATATCCTTAAGTTTTTATCAAGGGGTAAATAAGGATAATGATTATAAAAAATAAAAAAATATATAATAATAAAAAAATATATAATAGAAGAACTACGAGACTCATTATTACTCTCCTATGGAGTTCCATTTAAGAGTAAATGGGGATTTTCCACGGTATTGAATTATCTTATTTCAGTGTATAAAAAACTTTTATTATTTTATTATTACTTAATGGGAAAATTAATTATTTTTAATTTTTTAATATTTATAGCTGTTTAACATTTTTAACTGTTTTTAATCATTTTTTAATTCTTACTTTAAAATAGGAACCAGGGTTTTAAATACCTGTAATAATTATTATAATTTAATGTTACAACAATCTCTTAACAGGGTCTTAAATGGAGGTTGTTAACAGGATAAAATTAAGTATATTAACAATGATCTTACTAATTTTAATTTACGCCCTTGTAATGATGTACTTGGAGAGTTTATCTTTTACGAATGCCCTATATTTCTCCATAGTAACTATATCTACAGTTGGGTATGGAGATATCACACCTACAACAGAACTCGGGAGGATGATCTCCTCTATCTATATTCTATGTGGTGTTGGTATAGGATTGTATGCCTTAGGTAACGTTGCTGAATTTTTTGTAAGTGGATACTTTAAAAAAACAGATAGGATGAGAAAGATGGAAAATAGGATAAAAAAGTTGAAAGATCATTATATTATCTGTGGAT
The DNA here is from genome assembly GCA_015661585.1 of Methanothermococcus okinawensis. GTDB lineage: Archaea > AGJL01 > Methanococci > Methanococcales > Methanococcaceae > Methanofervidicoccus > Methanofervidicoccus okinawensis_D. The sequence goes on from DQVU01000015.1 coordinate 19,567, forward strand.
ATGGTAAATGTGGTAAAGTTATAACTAAAAAACTTGAGAAGTCTGGAGCAAAGTATGTGGTTATAGATATCAACGAAAAGATTTTAGAGGAGGAATTAGAGAACAACCCTAACTTTAACTACATAGTAGGAGACGCTACCCATGACGAAGTACTGATAAAAGCTGGAATTGATAAGGCTAGGGGACTAATATCTGCTGTATCTAGAGATTCTGATAACGTATATATAACTCTTTCTGCCAAGAGACTGAATCCCAATATCTTCGTTGTAGCAAAGGCTGAGGAAAAGGTATCTATGGATAAGTTGTTGATCGCTGGCGCTGATAGGGTAGTTTCTCCCTATATCATAGGGGGACTTAGAATGGCTGCACTTGCCCTGAAGGTTGACATACTTGATTTTATATCTACTTTCATGTCTATAGCAAGATACGAGTACGATGAGGACTTGGAGATAAGGAAGATAAAGGTTAAAAGTAACTCCCCCCTGGCAGATAAAAAGTTATATGAATCTAAGATTCGGGAGAAATTTGGGGCAAATATTATAGGTATAAAGAAAAGAGATAAACTGGTAATAAACCCATCTGCAGATACTGAAATATCTTCTGGAGATATTATCTATGCCTTTGGTACAGGAGAACAGTTGGACAATCTTGAGAGGGTTGCAAGGGGGTCTTTTTAAAGTCAGTTATAACATTTTAAACTTATAAATAAAAATACTAATATATAAAATTTTGACAATCTAGGATTTTTTATTCTGATTTAATTATTTTTATTCTTTAAATAATTAATAAAAAAATATTTTCTGAACACTAAAGATAAAGATTAGGAATTTTGTTATGATATAAGGGATATCCAACAGTTATAGCTAGATATGGGGAAATTACCCTTCTTCTAAGGTTTAGAAGTAGGATATCTATTTATATTTTCTTTTTTTCTTTAAACTATCACTTTTGATGAGAACTAGGGTATTTTTAGTTATTTTTATTGGGATTATAAAAATAGTTCTTTTTAAAATTAGGAAAATTATATATAAGTATATATCCTCTTAAGTTTTGAAACCAGTTTCTCTCTCTTACTTACTACGTTCTCCTCCCTGTACTGTAGTGCCCCAGTTGGACATACCTTTTTACACATCTCCAAATCGTACATGTAGCACCCATGACATTTAAAGGCCTTTCCAGTGTTAGGATCTATTCTCATTATTCCAAAGGGGCATGCATCTACACATAAACCACAACCTATACATCTATCATTTACTACTACCTTATCTTCTATCCACTCTATGGCTCCAACTGGACATACGTTATAACAGGGGGCATCCTCACAGTGCATACACTTTATAGGGGTTTTATCTATTACCACTATTCCATTTGTTGGACATACCCTTTCACAACTTTTACAGCCTATACATAATTTGGCGTTAGGTATTAACTTCATCCTTCCACCAAATTACAACTTACTATCGACCTTGGCGGGAATTATTATCTTTGAGATTATAGAATCTTTTTTAAATTCCTTTTTCTTTAATTTGCCCATAATCTCAAGGTTTTTACCTCTCTTTTCAAATATAATATCGTTTATATCTACTACCTCCAAGCACCTCTTGGAACAGGCCTTAACACAGGCGTACTCGTTATCCCTCTCTATACACAGGGAGCATTTATGGGCTATATCTGTCATAGTTATGGCAC
>DQVU01000136.1 GCA_015661585.1 Methanothermococcus okinawensis
AGATCTGATTATAAATACAGCCTCTGGAGGTAAGGCTAAATCTGAGGGATACTACATAAGGAGAGCTGCGGTGGAGTTTAATATACCATACATTACCACTATAAGAGGGGCACTTTCAGCTATTGAGGCTATAAAATCTGTTAAGGAGGGGAGTATTGGTGTTTATTCCTTGGATGAGATCGGATGTAGTATAGAAAAAATAAAGATTGAGGAGTATAGGGAATAGGAGCTGTTTATTATACGTTAATATAATAATTATAATAAAACCTTACTTTCCATCAAAGTGAGAGTTTAAAAATAATAAAAATAAAAATAATAAAGATAAAAAATAATGAAGAAGTTATTAAAAAACAGATGGGGAGCTTTTCCCCTACTTCTAAACCTTGGAGGAAAGGGGTTCTCTGAATATCTTCTAACTATAACCTTTAGATATTTTTATATTAACTTATAATCAAAAAATAATAATTATAATAAAAAGTGAAAAAAAACATAATAAAATAAAGAAATAACAGAAAAAGAGCAAAAACTCTTAAGAAAAGAGTTGAGAGAAATCCTACCTTGCCTCTCCAGTACTTACTGGAGTCCAGGAGATAAAAGTTTATTTTACTTTTTATTTTAATTATTTTTTTATAATTATTATTTTTATCGAACTCCTTGATGGTTGTTGTTAATTTAAAAAATATTTTACAATAATTATTTTTATCGTTTTTTGATGGGATTATGTTTATAATAATTAAGAATAAATAAAATAGTTGTAATAATATAACGGTTTAGATAAAAAACTCTCCTCAATGCTTTTAGGCAGGAGAGAAGGAAATTCACTATTAGTGGAAGATAGAATGTTAAAGTAGATTATAGTTATAAATAAAATTAATTAACTAAACAATAACCCTCAACATTTGAATAAAAATAAAATTATAAAGAGAATAATTAAAATAAAAAAATAAGAAATATTAAACTGTTAAAACCTAGATAAAGGATATAAAAAAGTAAGATGTACCTTATCCTTGTACTGCACTGGGTACTGGAGAAACAGAGTAGGATTTCAGTTATCCCTTCTTTTCATGAGATTTTACACTTTTTATTGTTATTTTTAATTTTTTTAATTATTTTTAGTTTTATTTCACCTTTTATAAAATTAGTTTTAATATAATTATTCTACTACAAAAAAGTAATGTATAATTTTTAAAAGGTGTATGGGTTAGTTTAACCTTTTATTATTTAGTAAATAGGTATATTTACACCAAGTATCTTGTTTATAAGTAGTTCTGCACCAAATGATACCAAGGAAGATATCCATACCATTATTACAAAGTGATAAAGTAAAACTTGAGGATGGCCTCCATCTGTTACTTTAATCAAGTATGCTGAAACTAAGGAGTAGACTAATAAACACCCGTACATGAGATAGGAGATAAGGGAGAGATCTCCTGGTGTCATGATATTTATAATAGTTATCATGGCCTCAGGAATTTCAAGAGTGTTGTAAAGTTTATTTACCATATGTGCTACTCCATAGGATGCAAAGAGTGCCAAGGCAAGTCCCCCTGCAAGTCCATAAACTATGGCGGTAAACTGTTCAACACTTTGATATTTAGATTTTCTTAAGTTTATTATTTTACGGAAGTTATCACCGATAATCTCTGAAGCCTTTCCAGCATCTCCTCCTAAGAAAACACATCTCTCGAACATCTCTGAAAACAACTGTATGAGATAACTACAGGTCTCTACACCGAAGAGTTTCCAGGCCCTCTGATTGTTTATCCTTACAGCTACCCTCTTATACAGTCTTTCTAAATCCTTTGTAAGGGGGCCAAAATCATGGGAGGATAGATATTTTAAAGATTCTGTCATTCCCCCTCCCTTTGCACTAACAGACTCTCCCAGGGATCTTAAAAATCCTGGGAAGTGGAATTCTTTTCTTATAACTAAATTTTCTTCTTTTTTAGCTACGTATCCAGCGATAAAAAGAGGTGTGAATCCTAATGCAACCAGTATTTGATAGGGGATATTCAGAAGTTCAGGAACATTTGCTATATACTTACCTCCTAATAACATCCCCATGAACAACAGGGTTAAAATAATAGAGATTATTAGATACCTTCTAAGTTTTCTATCTACTGCGGTGAGTATATCTGCAGTGTGCCACAATCTATCTGATGGCATCTTATGTTTTATAATATATACTAAACATATCTCAAACACTATAAATCCAAAAATAGCTAAGGTCACTGAAGTTACAAAATTATAGTGGATTATAAAGGGAGCTATCACTGCAAAGGTTACGAAGAATGCCAAGGATGTAATAGCACTGATATATATCTCTTTAAATATATCTAAGGTATAAAGTGCCCTCCTGTAAAATGCAGCGTAATCGTTCATCACTATGCTCTGTTCCTTCATTAAAAAATCCTTGAGATCTTCACCACTATCTAAGGAGTAGGCCATCCTATCTAAAAAATCTGCAAATTCACTACTTGGAGTTCTTTGGGCTAAAAATCTACAGGCCTCTGCAAGGGATTGATTCCATCTTTTTATTAGGACGTAAATTTTTCTAGATTCTTCTGCTAACTGCCCAAGTTCTTCCTTTTCAGATGCCAACATTTTGATAAGTTCTTTTCTATCAAGATCTGTAATGGAGAGTACTCCAAATTTTGTAATAAATATGTGTAACTTTTCATTTATCTTGTTTTTTTGGGAATCTAACTCTATGAGAGGGTATCCTATAGCACTGATTAATATTAACAGTGGAATAAGTAACACTAACACTTTTACATATCCTGTAAAGTACGTTAGGCCTATTACAGTAAGGGCTGTTGAAATTATAAGTGCAGGTAGTACATATTTTAGAAGGTATTCCTTAGGGGTAAGTCCCACTTTATATAAAATATCTAAAAACATATTTTCACCTTAAATTTGGAATGGAAGTCCTTCCAATCCCTTTTCATAGAAATTCCAAATAATATCTAAAACCTCATAGTATCCAAAGATTTTTCTTGCTATCATCTCTTCAAGTATTCTAGTTCTTAATTCCAACTCGTTGTATATCTCCCTTGGATCTTCGTAACCTGCCACCTTTGCAATTTTATCTTCCAAGATGTAACTGTTGTTAAGTCCAGTAAAGATATGTGTATCATCGCGAGGATCCCATTCAAAAACCCTCCTTGTAATTACACCATCTACCTCCTTATAGTAACCTTCAATCTCTTCAACACCAACTACTCTCCTCAACAATTTACCTCTGGTATATACCGCAAGTTGGAATAAGGCCACGTTTAGGTTATCCATAAAGGTTAATGGAATGTTGATTGGTTCTCCATTTAATCTCTGAATCATCTTCTTGATATTTGCAGCGTGGAATGTTGAAAGAACAGGGTGCCCAGTTTGCATAGCCTGGAATGCTACGGCACCCTCTACACTCCTTATCTCTCCAACAACAATGTAATTAGGCCTAGATCTCAACGCTGCCCTTAACAGGTCAAAGAGTGTAACTCTACTCTCTTCAGGACCTCTTTCCCTCGTTAGTAACTGCTGCCATACAGGATGGGGAGCCTTTACCTCTGCAGTATCCTCACATGAGAATATTTTAGATCTTGGTTTAATAAAGGGTAGTATAGCGTTTAACGTTGTAGTTTTACCAGAAGCAGTCTCTCCACAGATGAATATACTCATTCCATACTCCAAACAGAGCCATAGATAGGCTGCAGTCTGTGCAGACATGGTTCCCCAACTGATGATCTGGGTAATACTGATTGGAACCTCTGTAAATTTCCTAATGGTAAATGATGGACCTTTTAGAGATATATCTGTGGAGTAGATTATGTTTATCCTTGAACCATCGGGAAGGGATCCATCGACAATAGGGTTTGCATCAGACACGGGTCTTCCCATCCTTTCACATAGGTTTTTTAGATAGTCGGCAAGTTCCCTATCGTTATCCCATGTGATATTGGTTGGAAGCATGTCAAATATCTTATGAACTATATGGCAGGCATGGGCACCTATTACATGTATATCCTCTATATAAGGATCCCTCTTAATAGGTTCAAGTACTCCTAATCCTATCAAGTCTCTTTTTAGTAAGTATAGAAATTTATCCCTCTCATATTTCGTAAGTTCTATTTTTCCAGTACTGAATAATCTAGATAGTATATTCTTCTTTTTTTTACTCTCTACTACTTTTGTAACTCTGTTGAATAGGTTAGTCAGTATTCTCTCAAATTCCTCGTCGTCTTCTGGGGAGTCTTCATAGGGAGCATACTCCAACAGCTTATCCATTATCTTTTTATACAGTAACTTCTCTTCATGGGTTTCTAACCTAGGCTCTATAACGATATATTTAGTTTTTACCTCAGGAGAACCAAATATATGGATAAAGATAGGATCACCAATTGGATATATAATATTGGGGTATTTTAACTCTTTTAATTCTCGAGAAAGAGATATCATAAATTCAGGTATTTTTAAGTAAGTTTTTTTGAAATTTTCGACGTACCTACGTAAATGAGGGTTCCTCTTCATACTATTTTTAAATTCATCAGCCATGATACCACCATGTAAATTATGCTACCGAGGATATCTCAACTGCAATACCTAACTTAGGCTCAACTCTGAATACCATAGTTTTTTGATATGGTCCCCTCGCCAAGTTGTACTTTTCTATCTTTAAAATATTTTTAATATTCCCACCAAAGGTATAGATCTCCGTCTTCATCACCATCGTCGCAGCTGTTCTAAGCATAGTTAAAATAGACTCAGGTAACTCCTTTGGATTTACAGTGTAAATTATGATTTTATTCATCGCTGCGATTCTTTTAAAAAAAGCGACTAAATCATTCACCTTTACTTCACTTACATCGTTTATTATAAGAGAAGATAAACTGTCATATACAATTACATCCTTTTCATAAAATTCCCGGGTTTCCATAATTTTCCTTAGAAAATTATCTCTCTGAAGGTTGTCAGATATAAGGGGATATACAGGTATATATAGCAAAACACCACTTAACAACTTTTTATTTATATTGTAATTTAACGACATCATCTGTTTTACGAATTCCAAGGTAGTTAACTGGGTTGATATATAAGTAACTGAGTGAGCATTTTGTAAAAAACCGTATGTTAACCTCTGGGCTACTACTGACTTCCCTGTAGATTCTTCTCCCTCTATAAGTATTATACTCCCATAGGGAATACCCCCTCCCAACCTTTTGTGGATATCATCTCTACTAAGTTCAATTTTTGCAAGTTTCATAAAATCACCTTATTGGATATACACCTTCAACGACCTAATTATACCACTTTCAGTGATAACCTTTATCACATGATACCCTGTGTTGTTGTAACTTACGTTTATACTACCTACCATTGAAGGATAGAGTACCTCTAGTGTTTCGTTGTTGATAACCTCTGTAGATATTATAGGAACAACATCTCCATCTATCATTACAGTAAGTACATCCTTATTGAATGTTATCGGTGATTTTCCAGTATTTTTTATGTAGATTAGTATAGTACCTGTTGAAACGTCTCTAGGCACATTCTCTGGATCATTGATTATTTCAAAATCTTGGGATAACCTTGAGGATAAGAGATTTCCCTTAGTATTTATTCCAAGCGAAATCTCATGGGTGGTAGTGGCTAAGATCCCAGAGACAGCGGCGGCAATTATTAAAACACTGACAAATAAGATCATCTCTGAAAATATATTAGAAGCCATTAAATCACCTTTGAGTATACCTACAGGGATAAAAAATAAATATATAATAACTCTTCTTATAGATAATACAACATTGTTATAAATTATAATTATTATTATTTTGAAAAGTTAAAAATATGTTATGAAATACTGGAGTAGTATTTGTTACCATACTCAGATATTATACACAGTCTTGCCGGTGCACTGGCATTTATACTGATAGTCACGTTGTTGAGGGGGAAGAGATACTTTACATTGGGATAGACACTGAAGTTTATTGGAGTCCCGTTGTACAACACTGTCCATTTTGAGGGCTCAAGGACCACAGAACCGTCATTCTTAACAGTTATGTTTATACTATTTGAGGAATTTACCACTGATACTATTTCCAACTTTTCACGTAACTTTTTGTTTTCCAACTCTATATAATCTGAGTAGGCCTTGGATATCTTTCCTATATTCAGATCCATAGAGGTGTATAGATATATTGTACAAACCAACAAAGTTGAAAGAATTACAACTGTGCCTACAGTGGAACTAAACCCCATAGTACTCTTCAACCCCCTTTTTAATCCTTCTTATTTCCCACTCTATTCTATCTAATATATCACTGGAAATCTTCTTACCGTTTAACCTCTCTATGAAGAGTAGTGAGACTAGATGGTCGGTAATGGTTAATCTTGGAGGTAATTCCTCTTCTTCCTCAATTCCAGGCCTAATGCCCTTTAAGAACTTTAGTAGATCTAACACTGCTCTGTCAGAGAGCCATCCTAAGTTGTGATAAAACTCCAACACATCGGGGATATTTGAATATCCAACTTTTTCAGAGAGGTACTCTATCCATTTAAAGGCAAATATTATGGATACAGGGTCGTCAGGTATCTTCTCCAACTTAGCAGGTCTGTGGGTTTCAAGTAATATAGATGACAGTGATGTGGTATCCATAGTAGATCCCTCCTTGAATTTTTTAAATAAACTGTAATTCTTCAGCCCATTTTCTTATTCTGTTGATCTCCCTGTCTATGTTCTCCAGTTCATCTATAGGTATTGGCCTACCTGCCAATTTTTCTATATACAGGAGAGAGACAATATGATCCTCTGGTATCATCTTATCTACAGGCTTTCTAAGTTCTTCATTTAAATATTTCATATTCTTTGATATTTTTATCAATCTGTTTACCACTTTTTCTGATATCCACCCTAAGTTGTAGTAGTAATCAAGTATGTCGATTAGGTTGTTTAGACCAACTCTACTTATCAGGAACTCCAACCATTTAAACACTAACATTGTAGACAGTGTATCTTCAGGTAACTCCTCCAATCTGTACTTCCTCTCACTTATCTCCTGTATTTCAGAGGTCATACTAATACCACCTTCTTTTTTCTCAGGGATAGGGGATATTTCAGTAGGGGTTATTTCAGGAGTTGGTTTTTCTAAGGGTTCTGGGATACTTTCCTCTTCCACAGCCTCTTCTTCTATTTCTTGAGGTACTATTTCCTCACTTTCTATTTCTCGCTCTTCTCCCTTTTTAATTTCTTTTTCTTCTTCTTTCACTTCCTCCTCTTTAACTTCTTCTTTTTCTTCTTCTAATTTAGATATCTCCTTTTTTATATCTTCTGAGATTTTTGTTGCAGAAGTGATTGCAGCAACTTTCATCAGTGCATCTAATTTTTTACTTAATTCGTTAATTCTTTCCATTAATTCCTCAGTTTTTTTATCATCAGGCCTTTTACCTAAGTATAGATCAGTTATCCTGGCAACTATTCTATCTAACTGGCTTTTAGTTAATCTCCTATTTTTTAAATTATTTTTTAAAAGTTCAACTATAAATGAAGGGATTTTAGTTTTTAAATTTTCTAAATATTCTTCCAATTCGTCATCAGTTAAGTACTCTTCCTCCATGGAGGATGTAGATGAGAGGACTTCTGTCTCGTTAATCATGGATATCCTCCTCTCCTGGTATTATTTTGGAGATCTCTTCTTCAGCAAGTACATCTTCTATAATATCGTTTATGTTTATATCGTACTGTTTTAGATAGATATCTGCTAAGATTACCATATCTTTCTGTAATTCGTCTATTTTTTTCCTGAGAATTTTTGCCTCATGTTCTAGTTTTTCCAATTTTTCCATACTAGTAGCAGTAATTTTTGAAATTCCAATGAATGGGTTTATTTGATTGGAGACTACCTCGTAAAGTGCCATTATGTCCTGGAAATTCTCATTGATCTTATCTATACTCTCTCGTAAAGTTTCGTTTTCTTTTCTAAGGTTGGTAATCATCATCTCTATTTTTGGAAATCTAGATTCCAACTCCTCGATTTTAGCAAGAAGTTCTTCATTCGCCGCTGCCAATTCCTCGCCTCCAGTTTCCACCACTTCCTCTTCAATTACAAATTCCTCTTCTAATTCCTCTTTCTTTTCTTCTTTCTTTTTACCGAATGCTATTTTTTTTTTATCTCCTCAATTATCTCAGCTATATTAGGCATAGTTTCACCATTTTACTGGAGGTATATTACCTTTCTGTTATATGTGGATGGTGTTATAAATTCAATTATTCCTGAGGCACCATATTCAGGGATAACTTCTCCAGATATTCTCTCTCTTGGTGAGATTCCACCTAATATCTGTCCTACATTTACAGTAAGAACCACTTTATCTCCGTAGTTGATAGTTGGGTGAGGACCGTAAGTGGATTTATCTTCGTCTTGGAGTACTATTATTCCGAACATGGAGACGTTATCTAATATCCACCCAGCATTGTAAGTTATAGTAGTATTATCTATAGTAAGATTTTTAGTATTATTGGTGTCTATCAATCCTTTAAATATGTTGTCTGTTCCACTTCCATCAATATACTCTATAACACCTGAATATACTAATGATGCTTTTTTCTCTTTATTAGATAGAACGACTATAGTTGATGTTAAATCTACCTGATCTCCAATATTTGGACCAATAAATATAGCAAGTCCTACAATACGATTGTATTGAAACTGTGTAGAATTTGTAGAATTAGTAGAGTTTGCATAACCTGCTACTTTAATAACCTGGATTCCACTTGCAACCTGTTTTGTACTTTCCCTACCAACAAGGGACGCCTTCTGTTGCAAGTGCCCTGCCGTGTTTATTATTACAGCCGCTGCAACTGCTGCGACCAGTACTAAGGCAATAAAAATTATCAAAGTTCCAATACCTATAGCTCCTCTTTTACTTTTGATAAACCCCATCATAAAAATCCCCTTAAAAATTTTATAAGGAGAGAGTGTTAGAA
>DQVU01000137.1 GCA_015661585.1 Methanothermococcus okinawensis
ATCATGTTTATTCATCTCTCTATAGTCATGATTAAGAATAAATCATAATAACGGGAAATATTATAGAAATGTATAAAAATTATTAAAAAATAAAAATAATTAGAATAAAATAAAACTTTCTTAAAAAAATATAAAAAACCTTAGTTCCCACCAAGTAGCGATTAAAAGAATAATGAAAATAATTATTAATTATTATAAAAAAATCATGATTAAAATAATCAGTATAAAATCATATAAAAACTATTAAACATTCTAGGATCTTTATAATCACTTAGGTAAAAGGAGGAAATTCTGTTCCGATATCCACTGTATTAGAAGATCTTTAGAGGATCATTCTCCTTCAATCTTCTTTTTAAAATTTTTTGTATCTGGGATGATAGAAGTTTTTTATTTTTAATTTTTTTCTTTATATTTTTTATTTTTATTATTTTTATAATCCTTAATCCTTATTATTTTTTAAACTATCCTATTGATGGGAACTAGGGTAATAAAAAATAATAAAAATAAACGAAGAAGAAATAACCCTTTTTAACTGCTTTTTGTTTTTGATTTCTTTATTTTTTAATTTTTATCATAATTATTATTTTTTATCGAGATCCTCGATTAACTCTATTTACTCTCTTCCCTACTCTTCAGTAGATTCTTAGCAACATCCAACACACTCTCAGATATAACGAACTTACTATTATCCTTGAGTACCGTATTGGCAACCTCGAGAGCCTTGTAGAGTTGAGCCTCATTTTTAAAGTACTGCTGTGCAGCCTCTGCAACTATCTTTATAGCCTTTGCCTGTCCCTCAGCCTCGATCCTTAAACTTTCAGCAACTCCCTCTGCCTTCAATATCTTACTCTGTTTCTCCCCTTCTGCCTCAAGGATCGCAGCCCTCTTTAACCTCTCAGCCTTCATCTGCTGAGTCATGGCATTTTTAATATCCTCTGGAGGTTCTATCTCCCTAAGTTCTACCTTCTCAACTCTGACACCCCAGGCATCTGTATCCCTATCTAAGGTTTCTAACAACTTCGAGTTTATATACTCTCTCTTATTTAATACCTCGTCTAACTCCATACTACCTATGATAGCCCTAAGTGTTGTCTGGGCAAGGTTTATTATGGCGTACTCATAATCTTGAACCTCTAAAAGTGCTCTCTTTACATCTACAACCCTGTAATAGACAACTGCATCTATTGAAACTGTTGCATTATCCTTTGTAATCATCTCCTGAGGTGGTATATCTATAACCTTAGTCCTCATATCTACCTTTACAGGGTACTCTATAAAGGGTATTATTATATTTACTCCAGGATGCAGTAATCCAGACACCTTTCCCAGTCTAAATACCAATCCAGATTCATACTGGTTTATTATAACCACAGATTTTATAACTATATATAGAACAATTAAACCTATTATTAGCCAGAACCAACTCATTATCTCACTCCCCTTAGAGTAATTATTATTATGATATTAATTTATTATTATAAAATATTATGGTAACTGTTATAAATATATTAAAAATATGGGATCCTATGTACTGCTGTAAGGTATATAGGAAGGAAGGGGAAAGGATAAGAAAATACCTCTTAGATATAGGACTATTAAATAGAGAGTACAAGATAAAGAGGGAGGGGGATTTTTTATACATACCCCTTATTAGAAGGTTAGAACCTACATTAGAGGAGGAGTTAAGATCCCTGTTTAGTAATATAGAGTTTTTAGAGTTAGAGAATGAGGAGTTTCAAAGGAGGAGATATGGTAAAAAGGAGATGAGTTTTAGAGATTATCTCCTTAATAACTTCAAGGAGGAGATAAAAAAAGGATTAGTATCACTCTCATACGATGTAATAGGGAGTATAGTTATACTTCAGATTTCTGAAGATGTAGATACAGAGACTAGAAAGGAGATTGGAGAAAATGCCTTAAAGCTAATACCCTCTGTTAAAACTGTCTTCAGGAAAAAGGGGAGTATTGAAGGGGATTACAGGATCCGTAAGTTGGAGTTGTTAGCTGGGGAGTACAACACCCTTACACTCTACAAGGAGAACGGTTATAGGTTATGGGTAGATGTGGAGAAGGTGTATTTTTCCCCTCGTTTAAGTTGGGAGAGGAAGAGGATAATGGAAAAGGTGTCTCCCAAGGATGTTGTAGTGGATATGTTCTGTGGTGTTGGACCCTTTTCCATAGCCTGTAGGAAGGCTAAGAAAGTGTATGCCATAGATATAAATCCCCATGCCATAGAACTACTTAAGAGAAATATAGAGTTAAACAGGGTTAAAGATAAGATTGTACCTATACTGGACGATGTAAGGAATGTAGAGGTATCTGGAAACAGGGTGATCATGAATCTCCCTAAGTACTCCTACAAATTTGTAGATAAGGCGTTGGATATTGTGGAGGATGGAGGAGTTATTCACTACTATACAATAGGTAAAGATTTTAAAGATGCAGAGAGGGTATTTGAATCTAAATGTGATTACGAGATAGTGGGGAGGAGGATAGTTAAATCCTATGCACCAAGGGAGTACGTTATAGTGTTGGATGTGAAGGTTAATAAACGAATCTGAATGATAAAAGGGAGACACCCATTCTCACATATTTACCCTAATTTTATTTTTAGTAGCCCTAATTGGTGGTTATAAAGATAATGAATATAATATAAAATAACAATAGAAAATATCTTAGATGGGAGGTATTACTGTTTTAAACAAAACAACAACTTTAAAACTCCTCTTTAGGATGTCTGAGTACTGGATAAACAGAGTGTAATCTTATTTTATTTTTTTTAATTTTTAAAATCAATCTCTTATTGTTTATTATTCTAATTCCCATTAAAACAATAAAAAATAATAATTATAAAAAATAATTAAGGTAAAAAATAACAAAGAAGTTGTTTAAAAAATAAAAAACTCCTATTCACTTCAAATATAAATGTATATTCTCTCTATTTCCGAACATTGAAGGAGGGGGAATCTCCCTACAGGATTGATGTTATTTTTTAATTACAACTGTCGGATAATTCCTTATCTCATGACGGAATTTCCATTTTATCCTAATGTTCAGGAAATATTATGAGGTAAAGGTATAGTTAATGGCTTATTTTTTTATTAATTATCCTTTATTGAGATTTTTATAATTATTTTTTACTTATTTTAATTACTACTTTGATAGGATGTAGGTTAATTATCATTATTTTTAATTACAAAAAAGATTTATCATTATTTTTAATGAGCAAAAAGACATATATATCAGTTTTTCCACGTTATAATTAAAGATAAAACTTGTATGGTAAAAACAAAAATTGGAGAGGGTGATATTATGAATGTAAAATTAGATATTATAACCTTTAAAGATGATGAAAAAATTAAAGAAATTGATGAATTCTCAAAGGATCTAAAAAGACCCTACAGAATGGACAATAAAATAAAAATACTAGCCTATATATTTAGTATATTGATCGTGATATCAACGTTGTTTAATATGGTACATTAATTAGGGTTAAAAGGGTTAGATGTTAATACAATAAGGGGTCTTTTTTTGAGTAAGAAAAGTGATGATTCAATGGATTTATAATGAATAATCGTGATGGTTTTAGGAGGTTAAAGTAAGAAGGTTATTAGTAGTACATATCTATATCCACATATTTAAATGTATAAATATCTAAGATGTTAATGTTACTAACTCAAATATATATAATTTACTATTAACTATAGAAAAAAAGATATATAAAATATTAAAAAGAATGTTAGTTATGCTAACATTTGAACCCATGTTAGTGACATCCATGCCAGAGCATATCCTATCGGGGATCAAAGCCATAGTGGCGATGAAACTTAGAAGGGAGGGGAAATTACAGAAGGAGATAGCAGAATATCTGAATACAAATAGAACTGAGATCTCCCACTATCTACAGGGAAGACATCCATCAAAGAAGGTATTAAAGGTGTCCGAGGAGATCTTAAAACTACCTCCTAAGTATGCAGTGATGATTATAAACTCCCTTAGTGATGATAAGGAGATCACATCGAGGATAATCAAGGTGTTATACAACGCCAGGGTAGAGGTAGAAAAGGATAAGTGTATCTTCTGTGGAGAGTGTTTAGAATGTCCCTACAAAGCCATAGAGATGGACAGTAGTGGTACAGTTGTTGTTAATAACAACAGATGTAGAATATGTGGGAGATGTATATCCCTATGTCCAACAACCGCCTTGAAGTTAGTATTTCTAAATAACAACAAAATGGGGGAATAAAATGACATTGGTAAAGAAAAAGTTTATTGAAGTAAAAAAGGAGAAATTAGGTAAAGATTTTAAGATAATAAGGGAGGGATCTGTTGAAAAGAGGGTGCTCTACTGGAGTGATGATTACTGTGTTGGCTGTGGTATCTGTGAGGACATCTGTCCAGTTGGGGCTATAGAGATGGGTCCCTTAGGTGCTATTTTCAAGGGTGTGGTGGATGCTCCAAAGTTGGATGTGGATAGTTCAAAGTGTGTACTCTGTGGTATGTGTGCAGCTGCATGTCCCTTTAACGCCATGGACTTAGAGATAAACGGTAGTTCTATAAAGAAACTTCCACAGTTCCCAAAGATCAAAAGGGATATCACTGTAAATCAGGATGTATGTGTCCTATGTAAGCAGTGTGAGGTGGTATGTCCTCAAGCTGCCATATATGTTGAAAGAGAGGTCCCTGAAAGGAAAACCTTAGTCCTAGGGGAAATATCCATCAACAAAGATCTCTGTGTATTCTGTGGAATATGTGCAGATTACTGTCCTGCAGATGCTATAACATTGGTACCTAACGAGGAAACTCCATTAAGTTTGAATCCTTACAAGGATATAGTTGTAGATACTGATGCATGTGTCTACTGTAAGGTGTGTGAAAAAGCCTGTCCCCATGGAGCTATAGAGGTAGTATGTTATAAATGTCCCCTTGTAAAGAGGATAAAAACACCTGAGATACATAAGGAGATAAAGGGTAAAGTTGTTGTAGATAAAGACTTCTGTGTCTCCTGTAGTTGGTGTGAAAAGGTATGTCCAGTAGATGCCATAAAGGTGGAGAAGCCATTTGAAGGGAAGTTGATTATAAAGGAGGAACTTTGTAGTGGTTGTGGAGCATGTGTCGCCATATGTCCATGTAATGCATTGACATTCCCAAAACCAAAGGAGCAGGGGGAGAAGGTTCCAAGGTTGGTTGTAAATCAGGATGTATGTATCCTCTGTGGTGCATGTACAAAGGCATGTCCTGCAGGTGCATTGGAGGTTAAGAGAACTAAGAGAAATATGACAGATACCAAGGTCCTTGCATGGAAGAAGGCATTTGATAAGTTGTTAAATTAAAAGATTACAGGTGATCCCATGTATAAGTTAGAGGTGTATCAGGAGAAATGTCACGGATGTGGAAACTGTGTTATAGTATGTCCTGTAAATGCCAGAGATCCAAACGTATTTGGAGGAAAGGGTCCAGAGGATGAGGATAAAGTTGTAATGAGAATTATAAATGGAGTTGTTACCATCATCAACGGGAATCTATGTAAAGGATGTGGAGCATGTGTGGAGGCCTGTCCTGTAGATGCTATAAAACTTATAGTAGAGTAAGGTGATAGAATGAAGTTTATACTTAATACAGGGAGGACTATCTGGCAGGGAGAGGCTATAGAGGCAGGGAAAAACCTTGAGATGTACAGAAAGGCAGCAGCAGTTTGTTATATAAATAAGGAGGATATGGAGAAGTTAGACCTAAAGGATGGAGATACTGTAAAGGTAATATCAGAGTATGGAGATGTTGTAGTCTATGCAAAGGAGGCAAGTGAGCATATGCCTGAAGGTATGGTCTTTATACCTATGGGTCCCTGGGCAAATTGTGTAATCTCACCTGAAACTGACAGTACTGGGATGCCATCTTTTAAGGATGTGCCTGTTGAGATAGTAAAGGCTGAGAGAGAGGAGGTTCTCTCAATGCCTGAATTAATGAGAAAAAAGTACATAGAAAGGGATTAACTTTGAGGTGATCTAGATGGAATACATTATAAAGAACGGGATTGTATTCGATCCCCTTAATAAGATAGATGGAGAGAAGATGGACATCTGTATAAAGGACGGTGTAATTGTAGAGTCTGTATCTAAGGATGCTAAGGAAATAGACGCCAGTGGATGTGTGGTGATGCCTGGAGGTATAGACTCCCATACTCACATCGCAGGACCTAAGGTAAATACTGGAAGGTTGATGAGGCCAGAGGACAGTTATAGAGATATCTATCACAAGAAGGGGTTGAAACCAGGTACTGGATTCTCCATCCCTTCAACATATAAAACAGGTTATGAGTACTGTGAGATGGGATATACTACTGCAATAGAGGCTGCAATGCCTCCACTGAAGGCAAAACATGTCCATGACGAATTTGTAGATACTCCTCAGATAGACAAGGGGGCATTAACGCTATTTGGTAACAACTGGATAGTTATGAAGTATCTCAAGGAGAAGGAGTATGAACTATGTGCTGCCTACGTAGCCTGGGTTTTGAAGACTGTAAGGGGGTTTGCCATAAAGATAGTAAATCCAGCTGGAACTGAAGCCTGGGGATGGGGAAAAAACGTCCATGGTCTTGACGATCCTACTCCCTATTTCGACATAACTGGAAGGGAGATAGTAAGAGGACTGTGTAAAGTAAATGAGATGTTGGGATTACCCCACTCCATTCACGTCCATCCAAACGACTTGGGACACCCTGGGAACTGGAAGACAACAATAGAAACCATGGACTGTGTTAAGGATATAGAGCCTAAACCTAAGTACGGAGATAGGGAGACTACATACTACAACGCCCACGTCCAATTCCACTCCTACGGTGGAACATCCTGGAAGGACTTCGTAAGTAAGGGGGTTGAAATTGCAGAGTATGTCAATAAGGTAGATCATGTAGTTGTAGATGTGGGACAGGTGACCTTAGATGAGACAACAACCATGACTGCAGATGGACCTATGGAGTACGATCTCCACATGTCAACAGGTAACAAGTGGGCGAACTGTGATGTTGAATTGGAGACAGGTTCTGGAGTTGTACCATTCTACTACTCTCCAAAGGGACCGGTATATTCTGTACAGTGGGCAATTGGTTTAGATATATTCCTCAACACAGATCCAAGTAAGGTATTACTGGCTACAGATCATCCAAATGGAGGGCCATTTACAAGGTTCCCAAGGATAATAGCCTGGCTGATGAGTAAGAAGTACAGGGATTACTGGCTGAATGAGAAGGTTCATAAGTGGGCAAGAACTAGATCCTCAGTTGGAGACAACGACAGGGAATACACCATGTACGAGATTGCACAGATAACTAGGGCAAATCAGGCAAAGGTATTGGGACTTAGCCCAGAGAGAGGACACTTGGGAGTTGGAG
>DQVU01000131.1 GCA_015661585.1 Methanothermococcus okinawensis
ATTTTTCTGATTTTGAATATAGTAGTTCTTAAAATTTTATGTATTCCAATACCACTACCCTTCTTTAACCATCAGTACGATAGTGCAAGGATGGCGCTACATATCCAGGCAATTGTACCCATATTCTACGGTTCAGGACTGTACTACCTATATAGAAAGGTAGAATCTATAAAAAATATCAGCATCTACAATTTAGTAAAACCAGTATTTATAACATTCATATTATTATTTGCTTTCTTCTCGGCACATACAAACTATGAAATATTAAAAGAGAGAGGAAAGTATATTTATGTTATACATGACAACGATTTAAAGGTATTTGAGTGGATGAACAAAAATAATATTTTAAATCAAAAAATACTAAATTTTGGATGGTACGCAGGACAATATCTGCCGATATATACCACTAATGAACCAGTTTATACCTTCTACAGATTTGCAACTGGAAATACAACATTTGGAGGACTGTCTTTTAAAGAGTTGTTATCTTTGATAGATGATAAAAACTACACAAAATTTATAGAAACTTGTAAGGTGGAAAACATAACTTATATTTACCTCTCAGATTGTATAGGAGAGTACGGTGAAGAATTCTTCAACAACAGTGAGTACTTTGAGATACTTTACCAGGTCGGAAATGCAAAAATAATAAAGATAAAGTACAACAACTCCTGAAAAAATTTGTCGAAAAATATAATTTCCATATATAAAATAATAAAATAAAATGAATGGAAAGTATAAAAATCTTATTTAGACTACTCTTAGTGTTTCTAAAGTAGATTGAAGAGGAAAATTCTCACCGGCAGCAAATATCTACAATCTATCTCTGAATTTTAAAATAGTTAATGAAAGTTCATGACTATATGTTGTAGTATCTCTATTTTTCCTAACTCTTTCTTCCCTTTTTCCTTTTTATTGCAAGGAATGTAACATTCCCTTATTTCCATTTCTTCAGCGAATTCCTTGCTTATATATCTTTATCGCGATAATAGTATTTATTTACAACTTCAGAGTAGAGAAAATTATCTACTTCTTAGAGGATGCTTCATCCTTCA
Organism: Methanothermococcus okinawensis; assembly: GCA_015661585.1. GTDB lineage: Archaea > AGJL01 > Methanococci > Methanococcales > Methanococcaceae > Methanofervidicoccus > Methanofervidicoccus okinawensis_D. The sequence continues at coordinate 1,056 of DQVU01000131.1, forward strand.
TCTCTACAACGATTCTACACTTGGCAGGTATCTTCATAGCACATCTTCTTAGAGCCTCCTTGGCATCATCTATCTTATCTGGGGTAGTGTATATAGTAATAATCTTTTGTCCCTTCCTTACCCTTGCTGCAGTACCAATAGGTTTTCCAAATGCAAGTCTCATCCCATCGGAGATTCTATCTGCCCCAGCCCCAGATGCCATCTTATTCTCCCTAAGTATCTGATGTGGATATACCCTAATCAACATCCTGTATCCCATCTTACCACATTTACTCTGAATGTACTTGTTCCCTACAACCCTCGCTGCCTCTAATGCATTGTGCCTTATCTGTACATCGTTCTTAGATACTAAATGTACCTCTACGGGAAACTCTCCACTTAGGTTACCCATTACGAAATGGACTATCTTAGGCTGAGGCACTCCTCTTACATATTCCTTTCTTGTATATGCAGGTTTATCTACCCCCCTATAACATTTACCTGGTCTCAATCCCATACTATCACCTATTTTTATGATTATTATAAAATGTCTAATCTCTTTAAGATGTTTTATTATATAAAGTTTATGAGAAGTGGGAGTGTATCTAACAACTCTCAGTATCCAGTTTAGCCTAGGAGGTAGGAGCTTATTTACTATTATTTCCAAGATTTTATCATCATATATTGTTATATTAATAATTATTTTTACCATTCTTCTAATCACTATCTTGATGGGAACTATGGTTTATTTTTTTTAATGGGTATTGGAGTTGATGATATTTGTTAGATATATTTCTAGTCATGAACAAAACTATTGTACTAAAACAACGACGACGGAGATCTCAATAAAAAATAACAATTAAAATCATAAAATAAAAATAAATAAAGAAGGTAAAAAATAAAATAAATTCTTATCTTCGAACTCTGTTAATCTTTTTGGGAGTTTTCTGTCTCTTTTTTATTTGTTAATTTTTTACTATTTTTTGCTCTAATTATTATTCTTATTATTTTTGTGATATCCTTGGTGGTTGTTGTTAGTTTAAAAAGTTTTGTTTATTATTATATTTTTTTTGTTATCGTATTCAAATACTAAAGGTATTATCTCATCTAACCTTTTGGCTGGAATGATCTCGATACCTTTATCGTCTATTACATCAACCATATTTGACTCTGGAATAATAACCCTCTTAAACCCGTACTCCCTTGCAGCGTTTATCTTCTCGTTAATACCACCTACAGCTAAGATATTACCGTTTAAATCTAAACTTCCAGTTATTGCAAAGTCCTGTTTTAAAGGTATCTCAAGGAGGGCAGATATAATACTGAGACATACTGCAGCGGTTGCACTGTCTCCATCTATTTTAGAGTAGGACTGACTGAATTGGATGTATATCTCCTTTCTATTTAGATCGATATCCTTTTCCGGTTTCAACGGCAACTTACCCTCAGATATATATTTCTTAGAGAGGGCAGATGCCAGTGTAATACTGTGTTTTGCAATATCTCCACTTATATTTAAGAGATGGGTTCCAGGATTCTTGGAGTCTACTATCTGGGTGATGATCTTAGTTACATCTCCCATACCATCTGAACCTATAACTGCTAACCCATATATAACTCCTATTTTTGGTGTATCATTTGGGACTATATGTTTATATCTCTTAAACTCCCTGAGATAGTCTATAGCAACCTGCTTTGACATACTGTATATACCACTCTCTATAACTTTACGGATATGCTCCACATCTATATATACCTTCTTCATCCCTGTAACACCTTTATCCTTAGATTCCTCCTTCTTTTTATCCCTCTCACCTATCTTCAATACTTCTATAATACTCTTTAACTTACCCTCTTTTTCCTCCTCTTTAGTATTATTTCTTCCCCCGGAAAGTTCCTCCACAATCTCCTGAACACTCTTACCCATTGCAATGTCGTTTGCCATCTTTATTATATTAGAGAGTTTCCTAAGTCTCAAGGTTAATTTATCCTTGGAACCTGCAAACAACTGGGCTATTCTAACTATCTCGCAACATGCCTC
>DQVU01000191.1 GCA_015661585.1 Methanothermococcus okinawensis
GGACAGAACTTTATACCATCCTCAGTTTTTGCAGTTAAAAGTGTTATCTCGTAGTCGAAATCTATAAACTCCTCAACTATTACCTTGGAACCTATACCCCTTGCAGAAACCTGGGCGTGCCTCCATGCCTTTTCAATATCCCCTTTATCCCTTATTATACTCTGTCCCTTTCCCGAGGAGGACATAATAGGTTTAACGACACATGGTGTCCCCAACTCATCTACAGCCTCTTTTAACTCCTCCAAGGATTCTGCAAACCTGTAATCTGCAGTTTTTAACTTAAGTTTTTCAGATGCCAACCTACGTATATACTCCCTGTTCATGGTTATCCTCGTTGCATCGGCGTTGGGAACTACCTTATACCCGAACTCCTCCATCTCTACAAGGACTTCTGTATCTATAGCCTCTATCTCTGGAATGATGTAGTCGGGGGTTTCTCTCTCGATTATAGCCCTGAGACTGTCTCCATCCCTCATATCTACTACGTAACTCCTATGGGCAACCTGCATTGCAGGTGCATGTTGATACCTATCTACAACAACACACTCTAAACCTAACCTCTGCCCCTCTATAACAATTTCTTTTCCTAACTCTCCTCCACCTAAGAGTAGTATCTTGGTTGCATTTGAAAATAGAGGAGTTCCCACTCTCACAATTTCACCGTTATTATTTAAAATGATTAAATTTAAAATTTTAATATAATTTATGATTATTATAATATAATTTTAACTTATATAAAACAATCTCAGTGATAGGATGTTAAAATTGATCTACGAAGGTAAACTAGTAAGGGAGGGTAGTAGGATATTGGAAGCATCCTCCTCTGTAACATTCATTAAAACAGAGAGACACAGTATAGTAGTAGATACATCCTCTAGGGATAAAAGGGATGTAATAGTAAAAGGTTTAGAAAAATTAAACATATCTCCCAGAGATATAGATATAGTAATAAACACTCACAGTCACTGGGATCATGTAGGAAACAACGAGTTATTTAAAAATGCAGAGGTTATCAACTATGAGAACTACAGGTCCCTGAAGGATAAGGAGATAGAAATCTTAGAGACACCTGGACATACATGGGACAGCATATCTGTTGTGTATGGGGATTACATAGTAGTTGGAGACGCCGCCCCTTTGAAGGATAACATAATAAAGGAGGTTGCACCAGGGATAAATGTTGATAGGGAGTTGGCTCTTAATACGTTGAGGAGGATTAAATCCTTAGGAAAACATATAGTCACTGGACATGATGGGATATATTTCCAGGTTTAAGGAGGAAGTGCTGTTAAACATCTAAAGGGAGTAAAGATATAAAAAGAAGTGAAAATTCAGTTATTGTACTCCTGGAGACACTCCTAAATACTGGGAGAACAGGGAAATCCTATTATCCCTTTTTCCTTATAGGCGTAGGATCTTGCCAACGATTGAAATCACCCTTTCTAAGTACTTATGGATATTTCAGGAAGTTTTTTATAACTGTATTATATTTAGTGGGAAAAGTAATAATTATAGGGATTTAACCATCAAAGGTGGTATTGTTGGAGGAGTACTACATAGATAAGATATTAAAAATAGGAGAAAAAGAGGGCTTTGAGGTGGATATCTTTATATCAAGATCTGAAAATTTAAACTGTGAGTTAGATGGAGACAGTTTAGACTCTTTCCAGGAGGATAGAAGTTTTGGAATTGGTGTAAGGGTGTTGAAGGAGGGTAAAGTTGGATTTGCCTACTCCACAGAGGAAGGAGAGGAGGTAATTTACAGGGCTATGGAGAACCTTGTACCTGATAGATACTCATCCATCCCAGAACCTAAAGGAGATATCCCAAATCCCAAAGGTCTCTTCCACAGAGAGATTTTAAATATAGAGGGGGAAGATCTCCTGGAGGATCTCAACACTATGAAAGATATACTCCTTGAAGGGGGTATCACAGTTACTGGAGGTTCTGTAGAGAGCTCCTATCTATATACTAGGGTGATAAACTCCAAAGGTTTAGATGTTGAGGAGGAATTTACATACTACTCAGCCTCAATCTCTGGGATAAAGAATGGTGAAACAGCCTACGACTCCCTAAGTAGAACCTACAGATTCAACGTGGAAGAACTGGGAGAATACGTTAGAGATCTTCTATCACTACCTAAAAGTGTCAAGATCCCATATAAAGGTAAGATACTTCTAACACCAAGGGTGTTAAACTCCCTACTATCTTATACCTTACTACCTTCCTTCAGTGCCGAGAATGTCCAGAGGAATAGATCTATCCTGAGGGGTAAAATTGGGGAAAAGGTAATGGGGGAGTATATCACTATAGTGGATGATGGTACCTTAGATGGAGGGTTGTACTCCAGTAAGGTAGATGGAGAAGGTGTTCCCCGTCGGAGGACAGTTTTAGTGGAGAACGGTGTCTTAAAGGGATACCTCTACGATATAAAGAGAGCAAATAAAGAGGGTAGGGAATCTACTGGGCATGGTGTTAGGGATTACAACACCTTACCTACTATATCCCCCTCCAATATAATAATAACTTCTGTAGACAAATTGGACAACTACAACGAATACTTACATGTAAATGAACTTATTGGATGTCATACATCTAACCCTATAACTGGAGACTTCTCAGTTGAAATCTCCAACAGTTATATAGTTAAGGATGGAGAGAGGATACCTGTAAAGAAAGGGATGTTGTCTGGAAATATATTTGAAATACTTAAAGATGCCATACCTATGGATGATGTATCCCAGAGGGGAAGGTTGATATCACCTTCCTTAATGATAGAGGGGAGAATAATTTTAAGTTAATAATGATAAAGATAATTATAAAAATTAACTAAGGTAATTAGGTGTTGTTACTAGAAATAAGAGGTGGTTATGGTGGAATGTGAGGGAAAACATGACATGTGTTCATCGAGGGATAGTTGTAGCAGAAGGATAGTGGAGATGCAGGATGAAAAAATAAGAGAAAACATGAGTAAGATAAAGTACAAGATAGGGGTACTAAGTGGTAAAGGAGGTGTTGGAAAATCTACTGTAACTGTAAATTTAGCCACTGCATTAAACTCCATGGGGAAAAAGGTAGGTATCTTAGACGGAGATATACATGGCCCAAATATTCCCAAGATGTTAGGGGTAGAGGAGGTCCAACCCTATGCAGATGAGAATGGCATATATCCCATTACAACACCTGAGGGGATAAAGGTTATCTCTATAAGTTACTTCTTACCAAATAGAGACACCCCGGTGATCTGGAGAGGGCCTAAGATAAGTGGTGCAGTTAGACAGTTCCTAAGTGATGTAGTATGGGGGGATCTGGATTATCTACTTATAGATACACCTCCAGGGACCGGGGATGTCCAACTTACTATAATGCAGTCCATCCCTGACATCGATGGGGTGGTTATAGTTACAACACCTGAGGAGGTCGCTCTCTTAGATGCAAAGAGATCTGTAGGTATGGCTAAGATGTTGAATATTCCACTATTGGGAGTAGTGGAGAATATGGCGGGGTTTGTATGTCCCTACTGTAAGAAGGTGGTGGATATATTTGGGAAGGGGGGAGGAGAGAGGGCAGCGAAGGAGTTAGGTATAGACTTTTTAGGGAGAATACCATTAGATGTAAAGGCAAGGGAGGCATCAGATAGAGGAGTGCCTATGGTGCTCTTGGACTGTCCAGCCTCCAAGGAGTTTAAAAAGATAGTTGAAAAGATCGTTAAAAAGTTAGAGGGATAAAATATGAAGATGTTGATAGAGACGTTGAAATCTTCTCCCGTTATAAAGAGGGGGGATTACCATTACTTCGTACATCCAATATCAGACGGCATACCTCTCGTAGATCCCCATCTACTTAGGGAGGTGGCGACTTGTATTATAAAAGTCTGTGATTTTGAAGATGTGGATAAGATCGTCACAGCAGAGGCTATGGGCATACCCTTAGCAACTACACTCTCCCTCTATACAGATATACCTTATGTTATAATGCGAAAAAGGGGATACAATTTAGAGGGGGAGATTCCAGTCTATCAGGAGACAGGGTATAGTAAAGGTAACCTCTATCTAAATGGAATTAAGAAGGGGGATAAGGTTTTAATTGTTGACGATGTAATATCTACCGGAGGTACCATGGTGGCAATGATTAAAGCCTTAGAGAGGGCTGGAGCAGAGATAAAGGATATTGTATGTGTAATAGAGAGGGGGAGAGGGAAGGAAGAGGTGAAGGAAAAAACTGGATATGACGTTAAAACTCTTGTTAAAGTTGATGTTGTAGATGGTAAAGTCGTTATTTTATAAAGAATTGTTACTTTTCCTAAAAATCCTAAATGATCGCCATGAAAATCCTAAAGGATGTCTCAGTCCCAAACCTCTCTGACGCTGGAGCGAAGGTACTTAAGGGTATAAAACCTGTAGATAACATCCAAGGTGTAGTATTTGGAGAGGCCTTTACAGTTAAAACTTCTTCGGAGGACTGGGGTACAGTTGTAAAGGCTATCTCCTACAGTAGGGGGAAGGTTATAGTGGTGGAATGTGAGGGGGAGGAGTGTGCAGTATGGGGTGGATTGGCCTCACTGAATGCAAAGTTAAAAGGGGTTGTTGCAGTGGTGATAGATGGCTATATAAGGGATCTGGAGGATATTAGAAGGATCAGGTTTCCAGTGTTCTCAAGGGGATATACACCTAAGGCTGGAGCACCTTTAGATAGGGGTGTTATGGGAGTACCTATAGAATGTGGTGGCACTACTGTGAAACCTGGTGATGTAGTAGTTGGTGACTGCAACGGTGTTGTGGTTATAGAGAGGGAGAGAGTGGAGGAGGTTCTTGAGAGGGTTAAGGAGATTAAGAGAAAGGAATCCAAGATAAGGGATAGGATTATGAGAGGGATGGATCTAAGGGATATTTTGGGATTGGAATAAAATAATGATAATTATTAGTTATAATAAAAATTACTATAAAATAAGATAAAACAAAAAAAATAAAAACCCTAATTCCATCAAAAAAATTCTATAAGAATAACAATAATTATAATAAAAGTATAAAAGGATGATATTAAAATCAGAATAAAAGATGATCTCCTGAGATGCTCTAAGATACTATAGAAGTGGAGTAGATCCTTCTAACAGGTTGCTATTATTAATTTTTATTTAAAGTCTTTTTTATTATATAAATCGCTACTTTGATGGGAATCTACTCACACTCTTGATGGGAACTCGGGTAAAAAGTTAAATATAACTTCTACCTTTCGGACTATTTTTTAATCTTTTTATTTTTTTATCATTATTTTTATAATTATTATTTTTTATTCTTTAAACCTTATTTTAATGAAAACTAGGACATTTAACACCTGTATATTACCTCCCCACAGTTCGAAGGTTTTTTAAAGGGCAGATCTACCCTCTTCAAGGTTTCAATGAATCTTATTACATCCTCGTCCTCCAACTTCTCAGATCTAATAAGGAAATCATAATACTCTTCACCTATAGGTATAAACCTTAAATTGTACCTCTCTGCAACAGTTTCAATACCTACTCCTATATCTACCCTACCTGTGGCAACTGCCATTCCAACTGCAGAGTGGGTTTTTGCCTCTATGTTATATCCTTTTATTTTACTTCTATCAATACCTCTCTCCTCTAAGAACTTATCAAAGAGTATCCTTGTACCTGAACCTTTATTTCTGTTTATAAATTTATATGTATCAATGTTTTCTAAGACATCCTCCAAGGTTTTCAAAGGAAGATCCCTTCTAACCATGAAACCCTGTCTCCTTATATAACCCCTAACAAGTACAGCATCTTTAACCTTGTATCTCTCTAAGAAGGGGATATTATACTCTCCATCCTCTCCAAGTAGATGTATCCCTGCAATATCTCCTTCACCTCTCTTTATAGACAACAACCCACCTATGGAACCTACGTTAATAGTCTTTGCATAGATATTACCCTCTCTAAGTATAATATCCACACCTATACAGTGACTGCCTACTATACTAAGTCCAAATTTTATATTTCCAAAGAGATGCACCTCAACAGGTTCGTCCTCCAGTATCTCCTTACTCTCCTCTATAACAACATATCCATCACTGTAGGTTAGGGAGGTGATGGCTCCACTACCCTTGAGGATTGGATAAACAGCATATCCCTTGCTACCCCTAACTACAGATACAGGTAGATACTCCACCCTTCCCTTTGCAGATATGTACCTAAGTGGGAAATGTCCCCTTATACTTCTCTCCTCCCCTCCAAAGAGTACGTTAAACACAGTTAAACAGGATGTGGGATAACCTGGAAGGCCTAGGATCAACTTAGGTGTTCCATCCCTTCCAGGTACGCTACCTATTACAGTTGGCTTTCCAGGTTTTATCTTCATCCCATGGATGTATATCTCCCCTCCAAGTTTTTCTATTACATTGGCAGTTAGATCTCCTCTTCCAGCAGAGGTACCACCACTTAGGATCACTATATCGTTGTTATCCTCTATAGCCCTCTTAATAGTTTTTACAAGATCCTCCTCTCTATCTCTTACGATGCCGTAGAATTTGAAATCCCAGCCCCTCTCCCTTATAGAGGCTGCCAAGGTATAGGTATTAACGTCGTATATCTTGTAATCCTCCAGAGGTTTCCCAGGATCTATTAACTCATCTCCAGTGGATATCAGTGCAACCTTTAACCTCTTCTTAACCTTTACTCTCCTCCTCCCTATAGCTGCCAATGCTCCAATATCCCTCGGAGACAGTAGCGTGCCCTTCCTCAGGACGATCTCCCCAGCCATGATGTCGCTACCACAGTACTGTATATTCTCATGGGGTGCAACGCCCTGGTATATCTTTACAGTGTCTCCCTCCCTCTCTGTGTACTCAACCATAACAACAGCATCACAGCCCTTCGGTATAGGTGCTCCAGTTGCTATCTCCACAGCCTCCCCACTTTTAACCTGGGTATTTGGGGCATCTCCAGCCCTTATGCTCCCAACTACTTTAAGTATCACCGGGTTATCCTCATCAGCCAAGTAGGTATCTTCAGATCTCACAGCATAACCGTCCATAAGAGCCCTGTCAAAGGGAGGTACGTCTATCTCTGCAACAACATCCTCTGCCAGTACCCTATTTACAGATTCAAATAGATCCACCTCCTCCCATCCTATTTTATCTAAGAATTTTTTTACAATTTCCTTTCCCTCCTCTATACTTGAGAGTTTTAAGAACCTTTTAATAGTATCCCTCCTGAAAAGGTTATAAAAGATCTACCCGATAAAAATCTCATTCCAAATTATTATAATTATTTGCGTATAACATTTTAAACTTATAAATAAAAAATAAAATAAAAATAGAGTAAAAAAACTCCTAAGAAGTAGGATTAATAGACACTCTGAGAGATAATGGAAACACAGTGAGTAGTGACTCTACTACAGTGTCCAAGGTATCCCAGAGGACAACAGTAAGGCCAACTATTTTAATTTATTGTTGATTTTATATTAATAACTTTTATATAATTATTATTTTTTATTGAAAGAGAGATATTAAATAGAGGTGAATCTATGAAGGTATATTTAAATGGTAAATTTGTAGATAAGGAGGATGCAAAGATATCCATCTACGATCATGGTCTCCTGTATGGAGATGGAGTATTTGAGGGCATAAGAGCATACGATGGAGTTATCTTTAAATTAAGGGAACATATAGATAGACTCTACGACTCTGCAAAATCTATCCTTTTAGAGATACCTCTCTCTAAGGAGGAGATGGAGAAGGTAGTAGTTGAAACTGTAAGGATAAACAACCTGAGGGATGCCTATATTAGACTGGTGGTTACCAGGGGTGTTGGTGATCTAGGGTTAGATCCTAGAAAGTGTTCCAATCCAACTGTATTCTGTATAGCGGAACCTATGAATCCTCTACTTGGAGAGAGTGGTATAAGAGTTATAACATCCTCAATTAGAAGACTGCCTGTAGATGTACTAAACCCTGCTGTAAAATCCTTGAATTATTTAAACAGTATCTTGGCAAAAATTCAGGCGAACTATGCAGGTGTTGATGAGGCATTTCTCTTAGACAGCGAGGGGTACGTTGTAGAGGGAACAGGGGATAACATATTTGTAGTGAAAAATGGGATTATAAAAACCCCTCCAGTGGCATCCAGTGTATTAAGAGGGATTACAAGGGATACGGTGATAGATATAGCGAGAGAATTAGGTTATACAGTTGTGGAGGAGAGAATAACACTTCATGAGTTATACGTAGCAGATGAAGTATTTATAACAGGTACCGCTGCAGAGTTAGTACCTGTTGTAGAGATAGATGGAAGGGTTATCAATGGAGGTAAGATAGGAGAGATAACAAAGAGGTTGAAGGAGGAGTTTAACAGGGTAAAGAGAATCTTAGGCACTAAGGTGTATGACTAATAAACCCTCATATAGAAGAGATATACCCACAGGATCATGAGGATCAGTATTAGGACAGAGAGGATTGCCAAGGTAGGCGAGTTTCCAATAAGGATGGGAATAGGTCCGATCATGATAATACCTGAAAAAGAAACTTTATTTTCATCTTTTTTATCTATGTTATTTTCTACCTTCTCTTTATTTTGAATTCCATATGTGATAACTCCAAGGGACAGAAGGAAAAAACCGATAACTATTAGAAATATGCCAATGTATATAAGGAGTAGTCTATCCATAGGTATCCCTTTTTGATGTTGTAATATCAACAATTAATAGCTAGTTTTCACCAAATTATTAGTCAAATATTCATTTTAAACTTATGAAGGATATATAAAAATTTTTAAAAATAATTATAAAACCTTAGTTCCCACCAACGTAGTAATTAAAAGAACGAATAAAAATAATAATTATTATTATAATAGTAAAACAATAAAAAATCTTTATAAAAAATAATCATAAAAATGAATAAAACCTTATCTCAAAGTATTTTCTGAATACCGAGATAAAGATTAAGGACTCTATTGTGATATCAACCGTTGATTACAACAAGTTGTTTAAGCACGTAAAAGAAAATAATAAAAAAATTATCTCCTCAGAAACTTTGAAAGTATTGGATGCAACTCGGAGATCTGCTCCTGGAGGATCTGCTCGTACATCCTATACACTATAGAGACTGTAAGTAATACCCCAGTACCTCCTCCAAGGGCACCTGTGAAATCTGCCCCCGCTGCCAGTAATCCGATGAAGGCTGAACTCATTACAGTAATTGGCATTATATATCTTTTTAACCTCTGTTCAATTGCCTTAGTACTCTTTCTAAACCCCTTTATAGCCATGTTGAGACTCCCTAGTCTTCTAGCCATGGATTTGGCATCTAAACCAGAGGTCTCCACCCAGAATACACCAAATATTATACAGAATACAATCATAAGGATAGTATATACTATGGCATGTATAGGATCAGATAGAACACTTGATAAACCGTAAGGTGTTGTAAAGTAGTAGGCTATACCATCTACAGCCCTCCCCTCTACAAAACGTCCCAGTATGGGAAACCCCATCTTCTCCAGGAACATACCCCATAGTTGGATATTTGCAAATAGGGCTGCAGTAAAGATAACCGGGAGGTTGGACACGTATATGAACCTTATGGGATACTTGCCCACAGCACCCCTTATCCTACCATGGGCAAGAGGTATCTCCACCCTTAAACACTCTGCATATACGACAACGAGGAACACTACTATAGTACCTATTATAGGAAGTATGAACTCCAACGCTGTCCCAAGTGCTCCCTGGATCATGGCGTCTATGAACTTCCAGAGGTAACCCTCTGGTCCCAAGGCACCTACGAATATGGTCTGAGATACACCTGCTGCAATGAAGAGTCCTATACCTGAGCCTATTCCGTACCTTGAGACGATCTCATCTAGGTATATAAGGAGTATTGCACCTATGGCCAGTTGAAGGATGAGTATTAACGCCATTAAAGGAGGTAGAGGTCCAAAGGCTCCTGCACCGACGAATAGGGCACCTTCAAAGAAACAGAGGAATATAGCAAGTAACTTTTGCAAACCTTGAAATAGAGCCCTGTTTTCAGGATTGGAGAGATCCAACTTTATAACCTCAGATCCAACTAACAACTGCATTATTATTCCTGCAGTAACAATAGGTCCAATACCTAAGGTAATTAAAGTACCCATCTTAGAGGCAGTTACTGTCTGCCAGAATTCGAATATTGGAGGTATCTGGGCTCCTCCAGTGTAGAGATCTATAGTCCCCATAATGAAGTATAAGATCAGAACTACCCCTGTCCATTTCAACTTCTCCTTAAAGGGAATATCCCTTTCAGGCCTCTTAACCTCTGGGATGTACTCTAAAATAGGTCTTATTTTATGGAGGAATTCTTCCAAGATATCACCGATATTTAATTCCCATAGTTTTAATTATTATAATAATAAAATAATAAAAATAAAAAATAATTATAACTCAATAGCCTCTCCACCTGCAGCCTCTATTTTTTCCTTAGCTTTCTCTGAGAACTCTATTGCCTTTATTATCATTGGACAGGATATCTTACCTCTTCCTAAAACCTTCTCGTAGTTAAGTTCTGTTACATCTACTACGATCTTTCCATCCTCTACCTTGAACTTATCCCTATTTTTATGTACTATTTCGTCGATCTCTCC
>DQVU01000224.1 GCA_015661585.1 Methanothermococcus okinawensis
AAAGACATTGAGAATTTCTTTAAGGTGATAGAAGATAGTCTAACTAAGGGTAACTACCTCCTCAAGGGATTCTCCCTTGAGGCATTGTGTAACCTCGTGAAATGGAGCGGTTCCCAGTATATCTTAGAGAAGATAGAGGAAGTGATAGATAAGGTTGATATAGAGAGTGTTATGAGTGAAGGTTATCTGTGCTATTACAACGGCGTATGTATATTGTTAAAGTTAAACAAAGAGTGCCCTTCAACTAAGAGTTCTCCATATTTCGACAGAAGTATAATAGAAGAAATATCCTCCTTAGGAATGGATGACTTTAGACACTTAATACTAAATATAACAACCTCTGTAAAAAGATCGGTATGGATAGGTGGTTGGTTAGACAGGTTCTACTCTGGAAAATATTTAGGTAATCTACTCCATATAAAACCTGAATACTGTATCAAAGTTTTAAACGATGTAAAATATCTGATACACGATAACTACTTCATGGTTAGAAACTTAGGAATCTGGATACTGAGGACTATGGTTCAATTGGATACTTCCCTTCCAGAAGACTTAATAGCAGATACTTTCGTTCTATTCGACGATAGGTTTCCCCAATGTAGATTGGAATATATGTTATTTTGGAAAACAGTGTTGGAGAAATCTCCCAACTTACTAGATAATGAAATTATATGTAGGGAAATCACTTACGAGTTGATGGCAAAATATCTAAATGATGGACATGCAATACTGAGAGAGGTATATCTAAATATGTTAGAGGAGAGTGGCCTAATTGAGAAATATCCTACACTTGCATATTTCAAAAATTACCATACTATCTCTGAAAAGGAGAGAAAGGAGTTATTTAAAAGATACTGGAAATGTAAGGAGTTAAGGAAGGCAATAGCAGTGGCTATTAAATTGAAATTGAAGGAGTGTATTAAAAATAAAAAATATAATGCCATAAGGGAGTACTTAGAGATGATATCCCAGATGGAAATCCACAGGGAGATATTCTACATGTTATATGAACTTATTTTACTAAAATATATGGGATTTAAAGAGGCAGAGGATATAATAAACAACATCAGGGATAAACATACCACCATTCCCTACTACTTAGAGAAAGAATTATTCTTCAATATAAATGAACCTATAATTGTTATTAGGAATTATAAACTTAAAAGACTACTGGCAATGGTTAAAGAGGGGTTCTACATAAGTTACGATCTAATAAACAAAGTCAAAGAGGTAGCAATATATGAACATATCTGTGGAAAAAATACTGAGATAGCATTAAATATCCTCTCAGGAATAGAGGATGAGGAATGTAGATCTATTGTTAAAGAAAAATTGGAGTTAATGGAATATATAGAAGAGAAACCTATAGTTAAAAATAAAAAGTTAGAGGAGATGGACTGGAGAGACGTCTGTCTTATGATAGAGTATCTACCAACTGAAGGAAAACTGGCGATCTTAGGTGACTACGATTTAGAAGATCTCTTAAATAAAATGATGGATATTTTAGAGAAGGAGGATAAGGTTATTGTAAAAATTAAGATCCTGGATTACCTTATAAATGAGATTTACGAAAATGAAAAACTGCTAAATATGTTACTAAGTAATAGAAATCTATTTAAGATTCTCTACAACCTCTGTTCAGACAACAAACATCTACTATTTAAGAGGGTGGTGATACTACTGGAGGAGTTAGCATCTGTGGAGGAGGGATGGTTGGAGAGAAATGTTATAGAGTATTACAAAGAAGGAGTAAACGATAAGAAACCTCTAAGATATTTACTCTATATGTTATCTGAAGATATGCCACTGTATTTCAAATTAGATATCTTAAGGGCGATAAGAGAGATTATAGAATATGGAGTAGAACACTGTAAGAAACTCTGTATAGACATCCGTAAAATGTTAGAAGAGGGGACGATTACAAAGGAAGAAATCCTATCTAAGTATAGGGATATTATAGGGATTCATGCCATAACTTCACCTCATAACATAATATGTCAAAATATGGACAATGTAACAATAATAGTAAACACTATATTCTCTGGAGATATAAAGAAACAACCCTGGATTCTCATCAAGAATACGTTGGATATTTTACTTCTAATGTGTGAACATGTATTGTTAGATGAGAATATTGTAAGTATAGTAATAAGAAAGTTGTTGGAATACTACGAAGTATTGAAGGATGAGGAAATAATCTATCTATATCTATATATAAAAAGACTTTTAGAGAGGAGTAACTACAATATTGAAAAGTTAGGAGAAGAGTATCTAGGGAGATATGAAGAACTTAAGAGACGTGTACTTGTATAAAAATTGCTGTGGAAGTTATGGTAAATATTAAAATAGATACTAAAAATATATCCTGGCTATGTAGAAGATGTGGGAGGTGTTGCGATCCTCCTACTGTAACTAAGAAAGATATTGGCAACATATGTGGATATTTAAAAATCGCCTTCAAAGAGTTTGTAAAGAGATATGTGGATCACTTCAACGGCACTGTAGGTGAATTGCGGGGAATTAAAAAAAGGTGTATATTCCTAAAGGACAACAAATGTTCCATATATCCAGTAAGGCCCTTAATCTGTAGATTACGTCCCTACTCCATCCAGGAGACAGATGGCCAGTTGGTGCTAACCTACGACAGTTGGTTTTTAGAGAGATGTCCAGGATTGTTCATAGGGGATATCCCAGTTGAAGAGGAGTATATAAGGTATGGATTACTGGTAGCTAAATACCTTGGCATTGAGAGGAGGACTCCCGAGGATGCCTTTAGATCTATAGTAGATAGATGTAAAAAATAGTTTATACCAATGATGAGAGATCTATACTGATTTATGATGATCCGTATGAGCTCTGAGGTATAAAAATAAATTATACCCTTTCAATAACCAACATACCATTACCTAAAACCTTATATCTAAAATCGTATCCCATCCTCTCCAAGGTGTCTAAAATCTCTTTCTTCGATAGATACCTTTTAAAGAACTTGTTCAACCTGTTGTAGAATTCAAATAGTTCCACATTTACATCCTTGGCTAAATCTGTGAAGAATTCCTCTGCAATGAATAGCTTACCTCCTGGACACAAGGCGTCCATCATCTTTTTAAGGAATATCTTCGGCGAGGAAACGTACTTTAAGGTATATGTACAGATGACATAGTCGTATTTATTTTTAATTATTGCATCGTGGAAATCTATATTTTTCAATACTATGTTTCCAAAGTTCCACTTTTTAGTTCTAATTTCGGCCATTTTTAATAGATTCTTTGATATATCTATACCTGTATATCTCCCCCTTGGAGATATCTTGGAGACGTAAAACTCAGGAGATCTGGATCCGCAACCTACATCTAACACATGATCCCCGTTGTCTAAATTTAAGTAGTTGGCTACTACATTTCTACAGGATTTCATATAGGAGGTATTCAATATAATATCCCATATATCTGCATCCTCTATAAAGTTTAGCCATATCTTAGGGTGGTTGTATCCTATAAGGGCGTACTTGGAAAGTTTTGTCATGTAGTCGTAGTTTATAGAGTAGTCCTCCATAAATTTATCGTACTCTGGATGTCTTATAGTTATCTCCTTGTCCATATTTAATTCCAAGGTACCATCGTCATTTTGATACACTATCTCCAAATTAATCGCTGTTTTTATATAGTTGTAGAGGAAGTCAGTGTTGGGGTATCCTAAGAGAGTATTTACTTCCTCTATTTTCGGTTTGTACTTACTAATTACCCCGTATATTCCAAAGTCCATACCCTGTCTAAAGAATGCTACCAAAAGTTCGTTACTTAAATATTTAATTGTAAAGTCCATAGATTCAATAAGTTTATTTATGTTATCTGTCTGATATTCGTATTCGTAGTTACCCCTATCAAGTATTCCCTGAACGTCGTGGTTGTAATCGATACTCATAAACCTCACCATTTACTTATTTGATCATAATCCTTTAAATACTCTACGACGTTTCTTCCATACTCGGTGATGGTATAGATCTTCATTCCGTTTTCATCGATACATTTTACTAAACCTAACTCAATCAAGGAGTAATGACCGTTGTACCTTGTACCCATCCCTTTTAAACATCCTAATACGTTACTTGGATCTGATTTCACCCACCTTGAGAGTTCAGATAGATAAACCCCTTGGGGGTATATTTTATATAGGAAGAACAATATTTTCTTTCTCAGCTTACTTTTATTCAACGATCTTATAATAGTGGGATTTATAAAAATCATATCTCGTTTTGTCATAGATGACACCTTTATAAACAGTAAAACTTATACCCCCATTATTTACTCTCATATCCAAAAATTCCCAGTTTTTATATTTTATATTTCGATTTTAATTATTATAATAATAAAAAATTGTAATTATATAAAATTTACTTATTGATCTTATTATATCAGTTTCATCACCTTGTTGTAGATATCTACAGTACTCTTAGCAACAGCTTCCCAACTATATTTGCTATATACATCCCTTTTTGCATTCTTTACTATCCATTCCCTAAGGCCTTCATCAGATAGAACCCTATCTATTCCCCATGCAATAGAGTTAGGATCCTGAGGATATACTGTTATACCGTTGTACTCATGTTGGATTATCTCCTTCAACCCCCCAACTCCACTTGCAACAACTGGAGTTCCCGCAGCCATTGATTCCAAGGCCACTATCCCAAAGGGCTCATACACGGATGGTATAACTGTTACATCGGCGGACTTATAAAGCTTTTTAAGCATATCTCCATTGACAAAACCTAGGAAAATTATCCTATCTCTACATCCTAACTGAAAGGCTAAACTCTCCAAGTACCCTCTCATATCTCCAGAACCTGCTATAACCACCTTAGAGTTGGGATATTTTTCAAGTATCTTAGGTACTGCCCTTATGAGGTACTCTACTCCCTTCTGATAAACCAACCTTCCAACGAAAAGTATCACCTTTTCATCAGGTTTAATCCCAATACTCATCTTAAACTTTTCTTTTTCCCTCTCGTCCATGTAGATATCAAACTCCTCTGGATCGATACCGTTGTAGATCACATTTACCTTATCCCACGGCACCTGGAATAAGGAACAAATCTCTTCCTTAATGGAATGACTTACAGTTATTATCGCATGGGATTCATAGGTACTCCACCACTCCAACTCGTTTATAACCTTCGAATCCTCGGAGTGGATACCACCACATCTCCCTCTCTCTGTACTGTGTATAGATTGAATGTAAGGTTTATTTAGGAGATGTTTTACACTACTACCAACGGTATAGGTCATCCAGTCGTGGCAGTGAATAACATCGTAGTTGTCAATTCCTAAGAGTCCTAATTTTTTCTCAAGAGCACTTCCCATCAAGAGAGCCCAGGTTAAAAAATGCCGATGTTTTACAGGCCTGACCCTATGGACATTGACACCATTTATATTTTCGTACTCTGGTAGATCGTAACCAACTGTAATAACATCCACACTGTGTCCAATTTTAACTAACGCCTCAGCCAGTCCTTTACAATGTACTGACAATCCTCCTACCATTATGGGAGGATACTCCCAAGTAACTATAGCCACCCTCACGTTGTCCCTTCTTTATTATTTTTATTAATATTATTAACATAATTTGTAATACCCAACATAAAAATTTTTCTGATTACAATATATGTTATATTATTATTACTTTTTTAAATAGTATTAGTAAATACTGTTCTAAGGAGATATATATGAAAAAAAAGTTAAAGGATATTCTACAAGATCTATCAGAGAAGAGAATCTCAGTTGAAGAGGCTGAAACTCTTTTAAAGATCTACCAGATTGAAGAGATAGAGGAGAGGATTAAATTAGATATCTCCAGAGAGTTGAGATCAGGTATTCCAGAAGTAGTGTATGCTAAAAATAAAGACTTCGACGATGTAATTTTGGCGTTGAAGAGATTTGCAGAAGAGAGAGGGATAGCACTTGCGACAAAGGTTAGAAGAGAACATATACTAAAACTGGAAAGAGAGAAAGAAGATATTATAAAAAATCTAAATATTCAGGACTATGAATTTATTGTAAACCATAAGGCCTGTACTGTGGTACTTAAAAAGAGGGATTATAAACAGAAAATCTATGGAAAAATAGGTCTCTTAGCTGCAGGTACAAGTGATATCCCAATAGCAGAGGAGGTTAAAGTTACGGGGGAGTTCTTAGGTTGTGAGGTTATACACTCCTACGACGTAGGTATAGCCGGTATTCATAGACTCTTTGAGCCTTTAAAGAGGATGATCGAGGAGAATGTATGTTGTATTGTGGTAGTTGCAGGGATGGAGGGAGCCCTACCCTCTGTGGTGGCAAGTTTAGTGGATATCCCTGTAATCGGTGTCCCTGTGTCAGTGGGGTATGGAGTTGGAAAGGATGGTAAGGCTGCCCTCTACTCTATGCTAACATCCTGTGTTCCAGGGTTGGTGGTGGTGAATATAGATAACGGCTTTGGTGCAGCATCCTTCGCTGCACTATTGGCAAGGAGGGTTTATAAACCTTAAATAAAAATAATAAAAATTCTACAATAAGATAAGAAGGAGAATTCTCCCTATCCCTCGGAAGAATTATCATAATACTTTCAAAAACTTATATATTTGGAATATATAGTCTTCGAAAGCATTCCAGGAGAACATCTATCTTTAATATTTTTATTTTTTTATCTTTGATGGGAATTAGAGTAAATCTATAATATATAAGGATTCACCTCCCAAGGGTAAGTATAAGTTCTCTTATTATCTTTGCAGCTGCGATAGAGGTAATACTATTTACATCACAGGGTGGAGATATCTCTACAACATCAAAGCCTACTATTTTATCCCTTAAATCCCTGAAGAGATAAAGGGTATCTATCAGCTCCTTAGTGGAATATCCACAGGGTTCAGGGGTGCCAGTTCCAGGAGCGTAGGCTGGATCTAACACATCTATATCTATGGTGATATAAATATACTTATCCAAGGATTTTATCTCCTCAATATCCTCCTCCTTTGGTAACCTACTAAATATATTAGTATTATTCCAGGCAAATTCCCACTCCTCCCTATCTCCACTTCTAATACCAAATTGATATATATCCTTTGTAATCTCATAACATCTCCTTATAACTGAGGCGTGGGAATATTTATTCCCTAGATACTCCTCCCTTAGATCGCAGTGGGCATCGAAGTGGATAAGCACTATATCCCTATAAACCTCTTTTGCAGATTTAACGAGGGGATATGTAGTAGAGTGATCTCCTCCTATCATTACCACCTTCTTTCCATCCCTCATAATCCCAAGAGTTGCCCTGTAGATCCTATTTAGAATCTCCCTCTGATCCCCCTCTATTATAATATTGTTTAAATCTGAGATCTTTACATCTGTTAGATCCCTCCTTAGATATGGACTGTAGGTCTCTAACACCCAGGAAGCCCTCCTAACTTCATCTGGTCCAAATCTCGCCCCAGGTTTATAGGTAGTTGTGCCGTCGTAGGGTACTCCAAATATGGCAAATTCACACTCCTGGTAATCAGAGTAGGCACAGAGATATCTATAACACTCCTCGAAGTAGATGTTCTCACCTTATTTATTTATTAAATTATACAATTATCAGCAAATCTAATAATAACTATAATAACTATAAAAATATAGCAATAAACAAAACTTTTTAAATTAACAACAACCATTTAGGATCTTGAATAAAAATAATAATAAAATTAAAAAAATAAGAAATATTAAACTCTGTTAATATTAAAATAAAGAACAAAATAAGTGAAAAAGTAAATATATTCCTTATCCTCTGGGTTATATTGAGTACTGGAGGATTAGAACGAGATTTCTCTTAACCCTTCTTTTTGAGGAGTTCCTTATTTTTTTTATTAGTAGTATCGTTATCGTTATTATTTTTAATTATATTGTTATAAGTTTAAAAAGTTACGTATTTGACATATTTAACAACATGTTCAAAATTAAAAAATAGAAAAGTAGTAATTAAAACCCCAGTTACCATCAAGAAGTAATAAAGAATAATAATTATAAAAAATAAGATAAAAAATAAGGAAAAGATTTTAAAAATAAAATTTCCCCTACTCCTGAAAATTGGAGGAGAGGGAGATTCTCCCTAAATATCTTCTAACTATAACTATACTATAACTGTAGGATCTCTTATATCATAACAGAATTTTCTCATTAAGTACATGGAAAAGGTAAAAAACTTTCATTGACAAAAGCTCTATCCATAAATGGTAGTAAAACCAACACCTTTCTCCATTCTCGGGTACACATCAACCTCAGTTCCCTCTGGATTCATCGGGAAGATATCACGATCTCGCACCCCTTCAGAGTAACTCCATTCCCTCCCAGGATTGAGAATATTATTTCCCCCAAACCTTCATATAAGGAGGAAAACCCCCACATTCTTAGTTTTACAATCAACCTACCCCTTTTATGTTTTATTTTTCCCACCACATCTGGGACAGGTTCTTACATTAATAACTTTAAGTTATTTATTTGGAAATCGCTTCTCACTAATGCTCATCAAACCGTTAGTTACGTAAGGCTAAAATTATAATTTGTATTCGTGGTACTATGGAAAGGATGTATATCCTTAAGGTAGCCTACGATGGACGTCATAGGGGATTCCAATCTCAACCTCACAGGGATACAGTATGTGATCATCTACTAAGTGCATTGGAGGAGTGTGGCTATCTAAGTGAAGAAAAAAAGGGCATTGTATTTTACGGAGGTAGAACCGATAAAGGTGTCTCTGCACTTGGAAATTTTGTGGTAGTCTATCTAAAAGAGGAGCCTAAACTCTCCTATATTTACTCCAAGTTAAAGAATAAAGGTATCTGGGTACTTGGATATAGGGAGATAGAGGAGATACCTAAGGTGAGGTATAGACATTACAGGTATATTCT
>DQVU01000068.1 GCA_015661585.1 Methanothermococcus okinawensis
ATGGTAAAACTCCATGAACTTAGTAGTAAGTGGGGGATACCTTACTTTATAAACATGTACCCTGAATGGCAGGTGGAGAATACCAACGCCATGGGTTGCAGGACGAGGTTAAGTGGAGACTGGAAGGGAGACGTGGAAATAGATACTTTAAGAACTGGAAATATGCAGTGGTACACCGTCAATCTACCGAGGATAGGTTATGAGGCTAAAGGAGATGACGACAGGCTATTCGAGATACTCCATGAGAAGTTGGAGATACTTAAGAGGGCACTTTATATAAAACACCAGGTAACTGAGAGGATTCTCAAAGGTGGAATACTACCATTCTTAACACAGAAGTTCAACGGAGAGCAGTACTACAGGTACGAGAACACCACTAAAACCTTTGGTTTCGTAGGATTGAATGAACTTCTCAAGTACCATATAGGGGAGGAACTCCATGAATCCAAGTACGCCCTTAAGTTTGGAGAGGGGGTAATTAGATACATTAGGGATTATGCAGATAACTTAAAGGAGGAGACAGGTTTAAGGTGGAGTGTAACCCAGACACCGGCAGAGAGTACTGCAGGGAGGTTTGCCAGGTTGGATTACAGGTATTACAAGGAAGAGTGTAAATCAGTTGTAAATGGAGATCTCTCCAATGTAAATACCCTCTACTATACAAACTCCTCACATGTTAGGGTAGATGCTCCAGTGTCTGTAGGGGAGAAGGTTAGGATAGAGGAGAGGTTCCATCCACTTTGTAATGGAGGACATATTACCCACTTCTGGAACATCGAGGCCTATGCAGATCCAGAGGTACTTATAGATATAACTAAGAAAATTGTGGAAAAGTCCAATATAGGTTTCTGGACATATACTAAGAACTTAAGTATATGTGAAAGATGTGGTAGAACTATTGCAGGTCTAAAAGATAGATGTGTCTATTGTGGTAGTAGTAGTATCCAGAGGTACAGTAGGATAACTGGTTATCTACAGAACGTCTCCAACTGGAACGATGCAAAGAGGAAGGAGTTGATAGATAGGAGGAGTAATATCCCTAAGGTTTAAATTATAATTATTATGAGAAAATAAGAAAGAATAAAATAAACCTTCAACATTATTATTTTTTTTTATTTTCTTAAGTACTAAAATTGAACATGTTAACATGTATTTTATTTTTAATTTTTTAATTTATTATACTCAAGAATATAACTTTTAAAATAATAATATATTGAAAAATAACCCTAGTTCCCATCAAGAGTGTGATTAGAAGAATAATAAAAATAAAATTATTCATAATAAAAAATAATAAAATCTTAAGAGTAATAACATAAAATGTAATAAAATTCTGAAGGTATAGAGATGAAAAAATAAGCCCAGTTCCCATTAGTAGTGATTAAAAGAACAATACATAGGTGTTGAAATATTCTGAATTCCTGTATTAGAAGATATTCAGGGGATCATTATCTTCCAATCTTATTTTTAAAATTTTTTGTATCTGGGAATTGTATCTGGGATAATAGAAGTTTTCTGTTTTTTAAATATTTTCTTTATTCTTTATTTTTATTATTTTTATAATTATCCTTATTATTTTTTAACCTATCTTATTTTTTAAACTATCCTTTTGATGGGAACTAGGGTATATATATTGAAAAATAATTAGAGTTAAAAATAGAAAAAAGAATAAATGAAAAAGTGCAAAAATTCCTAAGAAGAAAGATTTTAACAGAAATCCTACCTTACTTCTTCAGTACATAGTGACCAGAGAATAAGAATTAGATTCTACTTTTTACTCGTATTTACTCTTTTTACTATTTATTTCAAATCGAAGGAACCTCTATAAATCTTATTCCATCCTTAGATATAACTAAGTTCCCCCTCCACTCCTCCTTAGTCTCTGGATAATCCGATCGGTAATGGGCGCCTCTACTCTCCCTCCTCTCCAACGCGCACCTGGTCACAAGTTCTGCAACTGTTACCATACTTTTAAATTCAAAGTATTTTTGAATCTCGAATACACCCTTTAACTTTACATTTTCTAAGTTCTTTTTTAGAAGTTCTATCTTAGATAAAGCACTTTTTAATCCTTTCTCATTCCTAACTATAGATACGTTATCCCACATTGTACTTTTAAGATCCCTTATAAGTGAATGTATGGAGTATCCCCTATCCCTCTCTATCTTTTCCCTTATCTCCCCCTTTATCTTATTAATTATACCATTTACATCTACCACATCCCTAAGACTCCCCCTATCCTCTACAAACTCCCCTGCACTCCTCCCTGCAATCGCCCCAAATACCTGGGTATCTGCAAGGGCGTTGCCACCTAACCTGTTTGCCCCATGGATGCCCCCTGTAACCTCTCCACAGGCGAATAACCCCTCGATGTTTGTCTCACATCTCTCGTTTATTCTTATACCCCCCATAAAGTGATGAGCAGTAGGTGCCACTATCATAGGTTCCTTTCTTATATCGATCCCTACATCTAGGAACTGTTTAAGTGTAGTCTCCAACCTCTCCTCGATAACATC
>DQVU01000178.1 GCA_015661585.1 Methanothermococcus okinawensis
CCCTTAATAAATAATTAAAAAAATAAAAAATCTTTTTTATTTTTTATTTCTTTAATTTTCCGTAGAGTATTCCTCCAATAGCCCCAGAGATAGCACCTATTATTATGTATATAGGGATGTAAAGTATGTTGAATATCATGGATGAACCCATTGCTTCCGTCATCTCCATATATAATTCATTAGGATAGTAATCTATCATAAATGGAACCATTGCTCCAAATATGACAAAACTTATTAACATACCTAACGACCAATTAACAAGCCCTGCAATTCCACCACTTAATCCACCAGCTATAATATAGTCTTTATCAGTTGGATCAAATTCCTTGCTCATTAAATAAGCTGTGATAACACCAGATAGAATATAGAGGAGACAGCAACAGTTTAGGCATGCTATTACAGGAATAGAGGACAGTACTCCACCCACAATCCCTCCAATAAATATAGGTTTAATCATCTCATCTCTTATATATCCCATAATTTCACCCTATTATATTATACTGATTTAGACTAATAAGATAGATCTATTTGTTCCTATTCTTTAAGTAGTTCTCCCAGTCTCTCTTGAAGATCTCTATACCCTTATCTGTTAATGGGTGGTGGAACATCTTCTCCAGTACCTGGAAAGGTATAGTAGCGATATGGGCCCCGATCTTCGCAGCCTCGATTACATGACGTGGATGTCTGATGGATGCTACAATAACTTCAGTCTCTATATCGTAGTTCTTGAATATACTTACTACCTCCCTTACTAATTCCATACCCACCTGTCCGTTATCATCTAACCTACCAACAAAGGGAGAGACGTAAGTTGCTCCAGCCTTCGCAGCAATTAACGCCTGATTTGCAGAGAACACAAGGGTAACGTTGGTTTTTATACCTTCCTTTGAGAGGATATTTACAGCTTTTATACCTTCCTTAGTCATAGGTATCTTAACTACGATATTATCGGCAAGTTTTGACAGTTCCCTAGCTTCCTTGACCATACCTTCAGTATCTAACGCAGTCGCTTCTACACTTACAGGCCCTTTTACAATGGAACATATCTCCTTAACTACCTCTTGGAAGTCTCTACCTTCCTTTGCAATGAGTGTTGGGTTTGTTGTAACTCCATCCACTATGCCTAACTGGGCAAATTCCCTTATCTTTTCAACATTTGCAGTATCTAAGAAAAACTTCACTCTCTCACCTCCTAACTTTTTAATCATTATTCTATCTATTATCCTTATATATTTTTCCTAACTATAGATTCCATCTGTTGGAGGAAGTTCTGAAAAAAGAACTAAATACATAAAAAAGAGTAGAGATTTCGTCATTATCCTTCCTCGGATGCCTGGAACACTAAGGACAGGGTAAAATCTCCTGAGAAGATAAAGTAGATAAACTTAACAATCTCCTTATCGTTTATATTAAGAGGAAATAGATAGTAGGGTTTCTATTTCTCATTGCTCCACCTTTCTAAACTTTGCAATGAAGAAAGGTTCATCTGGAGGACATATCCTTAGAGTTCCTTTTATTCCCCCCTCTTTTATATTTATCCCCTTAGCCTCCCTCCTGAAATCACTGATATCTACCAACTGGATATCCTCCCTTTTATCCAAGATGTACTGAACCACCTCTTCGTTTTCCTCCACCTCCTGGGAGCATGTACTGTATACCAACTCCCCTCCTACCTTGAGGATGTTGAGACCTACATCTAACATACTTTTCTGTCTCCTTGAACAGTACTCTATATCCTCCTTGGTAATCTTCCTACTTCTGCCCTTTATTGGGTTCCCTGTACAGGGAGCGTCCAAGAGTATCTTATCGTAGTATATCTGAAGTTTATCCAACTTAAGAGCATCCATATTTAGGATTACTACGTTTTTGATACCAAGTCTCTGGATGTTAGATGACAAACTCCTTAACCTCCCCCTCTTCATATCGTTGGCCACTATAATGCCCTCGTTGTTCATCAACTGAGCCATGTGGGTGGTTTTACCTCCAGGTGCTGCACACATGTCCAATACCATATCTTCAGTGGATGGATTTAATACAAGGGGAGGTACTGTAGAGGATATGCCCTGGAGGTAATAATACCCAAAGAGGTACTCCTGGGTGGAACCTGGAGAATAGGGAGATTCCACTATCTTAAACATGTAATCTAAGTAGGTATCTTCCAATACTATCCCCTTACTTTCTAATCTATCTTTCAACTCTTGAGGGGATATCTTTAAGGTATTTACCCTGAGATACTGCATAATTTTTGCCCTTTATTAACTTCTCATCTTGGATAGGATCTTAAGATACATCAGGGTAGCGATCACTGAAAAGATAGGTGTTATCAAATATCCTACAACCTCATGCACCCAGTGAATCTTCTCAATGAAGATCCCTCCAAAGGACCCAGTTAGGAGTATCCTTAAAAGATTTCCCGAATAGATCACTACAAGTAAAGGAGATCCAGCAATAACTTCCCTAATATTCTTAGAGAGGGAGAGTAATAGTGCTAAATAGAGGGAGATAAATATTACCCCTGTACAGGGAGCCACTACTTCTATATTGAGCCCATTTAGATATATATGATCTCCAGAGTAGGATGCGTCGGTAAAAATCTTCAGAAGTAGATAACTGTGATATGCTACAGTATATACTAAATGATTTTCCAAGGGTTTTAATATAGAGTATATAACTACAATATATACTATAAACTTCAGGATAAAGATCTTCTTATTAATAGAGACACCTGTAATAATTTTTATGAGTAAATGAGAATTTACTCTTTTTATTTATTTTTTGTTATAGTCAAGAATATAAACATTCAATAATATACATAATAAATAATAGAATAAAAATTTTAACAAAGCAAAATAAAAATAATAAAAATAAGTAAGGATTAACAGAAATCCGCCCTATTCCTTTAGTACTCAGTGTAGGCTAAGGAATAAGGACAGATTTTTTACTTTTCACCAGAATTAACTCTTTATTAGATATTTTTGATTTTAATAATTTTTTATAATTATTACCCCAGTTCCCATCAATAGAGATAAAAATGATTATAAAAATAATAATAAGATAAAAAATAAGGAAAAGGTTGTTAAAAAATAAAAAAC
>DQVU01000158.1 GCA_015661585.1 Methanothermococcus okinawensis
CCCCTTTCACGAATGTCTTTAAGATATTTTCCAAATAACCTATTATTTATTAACCAGTTTTCCAATCTTTCTGATCCCCTGGAATAACATACCAAGGCTATCAATAGAAAGGGTGACTGAGGAACAACTGGCAATAATACTGCAATATAAACCAGTCCAACGAAAATTGTCCCCATCACTACAAATAGTAATCTAATTAGGCGGTTTGAAATTTTATTTTCTATTTTCACATCCCCACTAGGTTTTACTTCGTTTAATTTCATAATTGAAAATTTATTCTTTCTTCCAACATTTCTATTAAATTTCACTTTAACTAGTCCCATTAAACCACCTAACTCCTACATCCTTATTTTTTAGGTTAGCCTAATTCTTTTTGTATGCAATCTCCTTTATATAATTTTTGTCTGAGAAAAAACCAACCCTAAATTCCTTAAAAAGTGAAATTCCTCATTGGCAGAAGCTCTACGCCACCAGGAAAAAAGATTAACAGGTTTGACAAAATCCTGTTAGAAGAATTTACTCATTTTATTTAAAATATAATATTTATTGATTGTTTCTCAACACTTCCCCAAATAATCCAAAGGTTTTAGCATCTGTTATTTTCACATCTACAAAGTCTCCAACCTTTAGATCCTCCTCCCAGTTAAACTTCACCACCTTGCAGTTATGGGCGATACCCTTTCCCCTCTCGGTGATAAGTATCCTTAAAGTCTTACCTATATACTTTCTATTGTTCTCATAACTAAGTTCTCTTCTTAATCTATCTAAGATCCTCGATCTCATCTTTCTTATCTTGGTATCTATCTGTTTCATCTTGGCAGCTAACGTATGTCTCCTTGGAGTGAATTTAGCCCCATGGATGTAGTCAGGTTTTATCTTCCTCAACACCTCTAATGTATTCTCAAAGTTCTCCTCATTCTCTGTGGGAAATCCAACGATTATATCTGTGTTAAAGTTAAGATCCTTTACCTTTCTCTTAAACTCCTTAACTATATCTATAAACTCATCTACTGTGTATTCCCTCTTCATATCTTTTAACACTTTATCATCTCCACTCTGAAGAGGTAAATGTAGGAACTTTGCCACCTTATCACTTTTATAACACTCTAAAAGATCGTCTATAATCTCAGGTACATTCTTGGCGTGCATCATCCCTATTCTCATGGTATAGGTACCTTCAACTGAGGAGATGATGTCGTTTAGTAAATCTGGAAGGGTATATCCCTTGTCAAACCCGTAGCATGCGGTGTCCTGGGCTGTTATAAGTATGTGCTTTACCCCACTATCTACGTATTCCTTAGCCTTTTTAACTAGAAGATCCTTATCGTAGGATAGAAGATTACCTCGGGCAACCTTCACTATACAGTATGTACACTTCCCAACACACCCCTCAGAGATGGGAAGAGGCATAATTAAGCCCTCAGGTTTCAGATATTTCAGTTTCTCATTTATATTTACATTTGAGGGTCTAGGTGCCACCTTATCTTTAAAGTGTCTATAGATCATCTCTCCACTTAGATGGGCCTCTCTAGGCATTATAAGGAGATCTGCCTTATCAACAACCTTCTCCCTTAGAGCCTTTGGCATACACCCTGCAACTACAATCTTCTTGTTTAGGGATCTGAAGTACTCTATCCTGGAGATCATCCTGTTCTCAGTCTCCAATCTAACTACACAGGTGTTGATAACTACAACATCTGCATCCTCCACGTTATCTACTATTTGGAAATCTTTAAATAATTTCAATGAGTTTTTTATAATCTTAGTATCTGCGGTGTTGAGGGTACATCCATACCCTTCTATGTAGATCTTCATAATCGTCACCGTTAGTGTTTAGTAATAATTATAATATTCTAATATATAAATTTTAAAATATAAAATTATAATCCTAAAACTCATTATATACTAAACAACAAATGTCGAGAAATCTCAATAAAATAAATTTATAATAATAATCAAAATCTCTATAAAAAATAAATACAGATTGAAAAGTAAAATACAATCCTTATCCCCTGGTCTATACCGAGCACTGAAAAACAGGGTAAGATTTCTGTTAATCCTTCTTTTTAGAAGTTTTTATCTCTTTTTTGTCATTTCTTTATTTTTATTTATTTTTACTTATTATTTTTTATTATAATTTTATTATAATTTAAAATTATGTTCTTGACTATATTATTTAACTATAATAATCTTTATTTTTATAATTACTTTATTTTTATCAAGATCTTTGAAAGTTGTTATTTAGTATGAATAGTTTTATAATAAATAAAAAAGGGTAAAAATTCTAAGAAGAAGGATTAACTTACTTCTCAAGTACAGAGCATAGTCCAGGGGATAGAGGCTATATTTTACTTTTTTAAATTATTACTTTAATGAGGATTAAGATTTTTGTTATTATTATCATCTATGTTGTTATTCTCAACACCATATTACAGTTTAAAAAATTACTCTCTATATCTCTCCCTCCCTCCTATATTTCTAATCACTTCTAAGAAATACTTTTTTAACTTAGGTAGTTCCTCCCTGTTATAACTGTAAATTCTAAAGGTAACACTTTTAAACCCCTTCTCCACCCTCTCTCCCTGATAGACATCTAAGATCTCAACGTCAAACATCCCCTTTAAAAGTTTCAATATAACCTCCTCATCCACGTCCTCCCTGAAGAGCACAGATATATCGTAGAAGTATCTATTTAAGTTCTCCCTTTTCCATTCTTCCAATTCCTTCTCTCCCATCAGAGATACGTTGGCTATATTTACCCTTATCTCCCTACCGTTTTTACTTAAAACTACAGTATCATCTACGATATCCTTCAAAATTCCATAATGGACATTCCCTGTGTAGATATGCTTTAACGCCACCTCCTTACCTATGGATCTCTCCAACTTCTCCATCTCCTCGATAATTGCCCCAACAGCCTTGTTAGAATACCTAAGTCCCCTTACAGTTTCACTTCCAAAGTGTTTAGCAGCCTCCTTCATTATATTGACGAAGGATTCCCTGTCCTTCTTAGATACTATATCCCTTATCTTTATACACTCTCTTATGAACGTCTCATGGATACGTCCTATCTGTGGGTTGTACATCTGGATATCTGCATACAGGTAGGG
>DQVU01000050.1 GCA_015661585.1 Methanothermococcus okinawensis
ACCTCTGGATGTGCCCTTAAACCTGCAATATCCAATGCAGCGACCCAGGCAGTTTCAGTCCCATCTGTCACTGTAAATACTGTTGGCCCTGGTGTCTGAGTTATCTGGATAACCTCCCCTATGATATGGACGATCTCATCCTTCATCTCTACTAAACCCTTATCGATAATCTCCTTTATAGTTGTTAGAGGTACCTTCTTTTCAAGTTTCTCGATGGTGTAGTTAGCTAGAGGTATGTATCTAAAGTCTATCTCCCTCTTCTCAGGTCTTACATCTATAACCTGCACTATAACCTCATCCCCTATTTTGAAATCACTTAGTTTTTTACCTACCATCTCCCTCGGTTTAAGTAGTCCCCTTGTCTGTTCGTTAAGGGAGATAAATACCCCGTACCTCTCTGTCCTCGATACAACCCCTTTATAGAATTTACCTTCCTCCACATCCCCAACATTACATAGGTTGTCCAACTCGTAGACAGTCTTTAAATTCTTCCTCCTTTCCTCTTCCTCTTTTTTACATATCTCACATAGTGTAACATCTTTATATTCAGGATATTTCCCAATATACCTTCCACACTTATCACACTTTACAACCTTTCCAGAGCCTCCACAGTAATCACAGGTGTCATAAACAGGCACCTTTCCAGTACCTTCACAGTTTGGACAGGGCACTTCGGCGAGATCTAAGTCGTACTTCGATCTCTTTGAAATTCCCTTAAAGTGAGATCTTGTATCGAACTCACATATATATCCAGTTCCCTCACACTCTGGACAGGTTTTATACCTCACTATCTTTTTCCCAGTACCCATGCAAATTGGACACTTGTCTATCATGGTATCACTCTTCAATGTAAATTATGAATAATAATATTTAAGAATAAAAATAAAAATGATATACTCAAATTATAACATTTTAAACTTCTTCTATAACAATATTAAAATAATGAATTTCGAAAAAAGTAAAAGATAATTTTAAATAGGAAGGGAATAAAAATATAGTGGGAGTGTCCTAAATATTTCCTATCCTGATGACATTTCTATAGCCATTAGGAGATATTTAATTTATAAGAGTCAATATATCTTTCAATGATTATTTTATCTTTTTAATTTAGTATAAATAATTTTGTTCTTATCCTTTATGATATTAAAATAAAAATTAATCGTTATCCTCCTCCATCTTAGGGGAGGCATAGAATCTTCCATACTCTACCTGGTTCTTCTTACTCATCAACTTATCTATAGATAACTTCATAACTGTAGCGTAGATATCTATTAGATCCCTGTATTTAACCTCTGGTAACCCTGTATAGAGGAAGAGTATCTTTTTAACAACCTTTTCCATACTGTTATTTACAAAGTATGTAGATAGAGCCTCTGCTAAAGGTTGAAGTGGTGGATATCCCATTCCTAACGGCATCCTCTTTTTATAGAATCTACCTCCATGTTTAATACCCACTACCTGGGAGAACCTGATATGTATCATATCCTCTGATATCTTGTCCATCCTCTCAAGGATCTTTAACCACCACTTCACATCTGCCTTTTCAGACGCCTCTACAAGATCACCAGTTTCATAAACCCCTAACTCATTTAGGAATATATTCTCCAACTGTAGAGAAGGTATTATCTTGATTCCTTCCTCCTTTGTAGCTTTAA
>DQVU01000038.1 GCA_015661585.1 Methanothermococcus okinawensis
ACCACTTCCCAACTTAGATAATAAACGTGTAATAGCCAGGTTGGAATTTGCCTTATAGGCGTAGCAGAGGATAAAGTCCTTCCCTGTTTTTTTCTTATACTCCTTAAATGCATCTTCGTATGCTCTGTAGTTTCTTACTATCTGATTTTCACTCATTACGTATAGAGGAGTGCCGTATCTCTCTGCAAGTTCCTTTGCACTGTATCCATCTATTTTTAAGATTCCATCCTCTACAGTTATCATGTCGTTCCCTGGAAATTTCACATTTATCACCTAATATTGTATTTCTAACAATTATAGTAGGATAGTATATTTATATTAATCTATATTACCTTAAATTATTAAAATAACCATAATAATTAAAATAAGTCTTAACGCATTAAAATAGTGAAGATTATGAACCTCAAAGATTGGGCACCCATATACTCGAAGATTATAGAGGATTTTAAATTTGATCGAGAGATGGATTTAAAGAGTGGATTACTACTGAAGGATCTAATTGATATGTTAAAAAATAACATCCCAGCGGAGAGGCTAAGGGAGTTAATAGAGGGCAAAATAGTCTATGTAGTTGGGGCTGGCCCCTCTATAAAGAGGCATATAAAGATATTAAAAACTCTGAAAGAGATAGACGTAATCATCTCTGCAGATGGGGCAACAAAGGCTCTACTGGAGGAGGGCATCCTTCCAGATATAGTAGTTTCAGATTTAGATGGGGATATGGAAAGTATATTGAAGAGTAATAGAAGAGGTTCCATAGTTGTAGTACATGCCCATGGAGATAACATAGATAAGATAAAGAGATATCTCCCAAAGTTGAAAAATATAGTAGGGAGTTACCAGGTTCCTATCCAGATTCCGGGACTTATTAACTATGGGGGATTTACAGACGGTGATAGATGTTGTTTCCTTGCAGAGTATTACGGCGCTAAAAGAATAGTACTCTGTGGTATGGACTTTGGAGAGTACATAACTAAATACTCAAGGCCAAATTTGAGGAGGGAGGTAGAGAAAGGGGATGATATCAAGATAAAGAAGTTAAGGTATGCCAAGGAGTTAGTAGAGTACCTTAAAGAGCATGGGAGATGTGTAATATTATCTATAGAGGAATGGATAAGATGTCAAAGGTAAATATCCTACTAGTTGGGGGTTACGATCCTACAGGTGGAGCTGGGATAGTTGCAGATGTGAAGACAGTTGAGGTATTAGGATGTAATCCCTTAACTGTAATCACCTCTCTAATACCTCAAAACAACAAGAGGGTATATTCCAAGGTGGATCTTCCAAGGGA
This sequence comes from Methanothermococcus okinawensis, assembly GCA_015661585.1. Taxonomy (GTDB): domain Archaea; phylum AGJL01; class Methanococci; order Methanococcales; family Methanococcaceae; genus Methanofervidicoccus; species Methanofervidicoccus okinawensis_D. The sequence goes on from DQVU01000038.1 coordinate 1,292, forward strand.
TGTTATAGAGGATCAACTCCAGGCCATCTTTGAGGACTTTCAAGTATCCACTGTAAAGACTGGGGTACTAACTGGGGACGCCATAGATATACTTCTAGACTATCAGAGGGAGTACAACTTTAAAATAGTATGTGATCCTGTCCTGAGATCCACGACAGGCTATACTTTCATAGATGAGGAAACTCTGGAGAAGTATTTTGAACTCTTTAAAAAATCCCTTTTAATACTGCCTAATTCCCAGGAGTACAACATAATAAGACAGTCTAAGTACTTTAAGGATTTAGAGAAGGGGGATAACTATATACTGATCACTGGGATAGAGGATAAACTTCTCTATAAAGGTAAGATAATAAGGAGGTTCAGAGGGAGGAAGATAGATAGGGAGGTGCATGGTACAGGTTGTGTATTTGCCTC
>DQVU01000232.1 GCA_015661585.1 Methanothermococcus okinawensis
AAAAAGTAGTGAAACCATTTAAAAAGGATAACTATTATTAGGAAACTCTATAATTATGAAATGATTTTATTCAGTTCTTTTTCAATGTTTAATAGTTTTTTAATTCTTTTTTTATTTTTTTTATTCTTGTAATAATTATTATTCTTTATCAGGATTTTCTAATGGGAAGTATGGTTTGAGAATTTTTTATTTTACTATAAATATCAATATCTCCAAGTGAATACTATTATACATTATTTTGATGGGAATTAATATTAAATAGTAATTATAAATAAATAACAAAAGATAAAAAAGTGAAATTATGATGGTAGGTAAGAATATAGAAGTTGTAAAGATACCAAAAGAGAGGATTGGAGTGTTAATTGGAAAAAAAGGAGAGGTAAAAAAGAAAATAGAGAGGGAATTGGGAGTGCAAATTAAAATTAACCAGGATGGAGAAGTAACTATCTCCTCAACTAAGGATACGAAGGATCCACTGGCTCTATGGAAGGGAAGGGATATTGTAAAGGCGATAGGAAGAGGTTTTAACCCAGAAAAGGCTCTAAAATTACTCTCAGATGACTACGTCCTTGAGATTATAGATATATCAGATTATGCAAATACCTCTAACGCCCTTAGAAGGCTCAAAGGCAGAGTTATAGGTAGTGGCGGAAAATCGAGGAGGTACATCGAGGATCTGACAGATACCTACGTATCAGTTTATGGAAAAACTGTGGCGATATTGGGAGAGTACGAATCTGTCCAGGTAGCCAAGGAGGCTGTCTATATGATTCTCAGGGGATCTTCCCATGCAAAGATGTACAAATTCCTGGAGAGTCACCGAAGGGAGATAAAGAGGAGAAGTATGGAACTCTGGAAGAAGAATTAATTAACCACCTTCAACATTTTATAGTTAGAAAGACTAACCTGTTCTTCTCATCTCCTTTATCTTCTTTATCAATAATCCCCTTCCACCCTCCACCGTAAGTTTTACACCCCTACTTTTGTATCTATTCCTCTCTTCCCCCTCCTTCTCTAATTCACCCTTACAAAGTGGACATTCTTTAACTAAGGTTAATACGGGGGAATCTATATTCATATCGAAAGTTTTTCCTAAAAATCTCTTCCCAATTACATACACCTCTGCACTACTCTCCCTTGATGCCCTTGGCTTACTGATATAAACCTTTTTAAAGTAATTCCTAACAAGATCCACGTAATCGTTGAATAGGTTGCCTTGGAATACCTTAACTACGAAATTGCCACCCTCCTTTAAAAGTTTAGTGGCTAATATAAGAGCCACTGTGGTAAGCTCTACAGATCTACTGTGATCCACGTCCCAAACACCAGTTATATTTGGAGAGGCATCTGATATTACAACATCTGCCTTGGAAGGTAGATGGGAGAGTATCTTCCCTAAGGTTTCCCTCTTAGTCATATCCCCCCTGATGGTGATCACGTTATCGTAACCTAGTGGTTTAACACTCTGGAGATCTACACCTACTACAAATCCCCTCTCCCCTACTATAGATCTTACAGCCTGTAACCACCCTCCTGGAGCACATCCTAAATCTACAACAACATCACCTTCCTTTATAATCCTGAACTTCTCATTCAACTGTAGGAGTTTATATACAGCCCTGGAACGGTACTTGTTTTTCTTTGCAAGTTGATAGTATAAATCTTTCTTTCTCTGGAGTATCCATCTTTTATCCTTTCTTCCCATAATATTACCTCCTTTGTTTTATTCCTCTTCCACTACCCTCTCTATTTCCTCGAAATCCACTACTCCCTCCCTTATAAGTTCCACCTTACCATCCACAACCTTGATTACAGTGGAGGGCTTTCTATAGGGACATACTCCTGTATCTATTATTAAATCTACTCTCTCTTTTATTCTATCATCTATCTCCTCAAAGGATGTTGGTGGCCTCTCCCCACTTATATTTGCACTTGTGGCAGTTAGTGGTACTATAGAGAGTTCCCTTATTATATCACTCTTTGGTACCCTTATACCGACGTAATCTTTTGATAGGACATCTGGAATAATGTCCTTTTTCTTCAGTACTATAGTCAGGGGGCCAGGGAGGAATCTCTCTACAATCTTTCTACCTACATCATCCAGGTAGGCGTATCTCTCAATATCTCCCGTACTTCTCAGAAAGATAGATACAGGTTTGCCCCTCTCCCTCTCCTTTATATTATACACCCTCTCAAGGGCAGATTCATCTAAGGCATTTGCACATAAACCGTATAGTGTGTCTGTCCCACAGATGAATACCTTACCCTCTAGTATAATCTTTTTAATATAGTGGAAGTGTCTCCTCAACTCCTCAAGTGTCCTTATCTTCAGTACCTTTACCATACTTCCACCTTCTATTTAACAGTACCATACTCCAAAGCCATAGAACATTGGCAGTTTTTTTCCCTACTAAGGGAGTATTCTATGAAATCCTCCACTATATTTACTAACTTCTTTTCTACCTTCTTTATAATTTCAAAAACCTCATCTACAGTTAGTTTACTTTTAGATATCCCTGCAGCGTAGTTTGTCACGGTACAGAGTGAGGCATAGCATAACCCCAACTCCTTCGCAAGTACTACCTCAGGATAACCTGTCATACCCACAACATCCCCCAAGGTCCTGTAGAATCTTATCTCAGACTTCGTCTCAAACCTTGGTCCCTCTGTACAGATATATACCCCTTCACTGTACTGATAACCCCTTTTATTTAGTATCTCTCTTAGGATATTCACAACCTCTGGACAGTAAGGTTCCGAGAGATCTATATGTACTACCTTACCGCCTTCACCGTCGTAGTAGGTAGATATTCTATTCTTAGTGAATTCCATAAAGTCTTGAGGTATAAAGAAGGTCCCAGGTTTAATATGCTCCTTTAAAGAGCCAACGGAATTTATACTTAAGACCCTTTCCACCCCTAACATCTTCAATGCATATATATTAGCCCTGTAGTTTATCCTGTGGGGTGGGATACTGTGATTCAAACCATGTCTAAACAGTAGTACTATCCCATCTTTCCTGTCTATCAGTACCTTTACCTTCCCGTACTTGGTGTTTATTACTTCCTCTTTACCCTTCCTTAGAACTGAAGATAACCCAGTTCCCCCTATTATACCTATTATACTATCACCTCACTCCTCTTGTAGAGTTTTACAATCTAGGAGAGAGATATCCCCATCCTCCAAGACGCTTACAACAAAAGGTTTTTTGACAATTCTTTTTTCTATATTATCTTTCATATTTCTATATATGAGATCTATCAACTCCAAAGAGTTATATTTTACATGGATATTCAGCTTATTAGATTCTTCGTATACCATCTTGGGAATTTGAAATACATCTGTACCTTCTTTAACAGTCAATCTTAGAGGTGCAATTATACTTTCATATATCTTCAAGGTATTTTTTGCCTTCTCGATATTTTCCTTAGCTCTTTTCTCTATCATACATATATTTGCCTTGGTGGTATTCATTAAATTGGCTATCTCCTCCAAGGTTAAACCTTTCCTCCGTAGTTTCAATACCTTTATCTGTGTATCTGTTAGGAAGGATTCCATGATATCCCTTTAATTTTAATTTATTTTAATCTTTTTAATAACATTATAATAAGAATAAAAGATAATGGAAAAGTTGTTAAAAATAAAAGAAAGTATAAACTCTACCCTCTACCCCCTGAAATATTGGAGTAAGGAATGATCCTCTGAATATCTCCAATACAACTTCTTTATCTTAGTATTCAGGAAAGATTCTGAGATATAGTTTTACCTATTTTTATTAATTTTCTGAATACTAAAATATATGAGGGAAAATTCTGTTATGATATAAAGGATATCGACGTTGTCGTTAGAAGGTAATAAAGTCACCTCTGTTACGGAGAATTCCTCCTCCCATATTCGGAAGTAGGGAGGAGATATATTTATATTCAGGGTAAATAGAGTTTTTTATTTTTTAAATTTTTTTTATCTTATTATTTTTATATATAGTCATTATAGTGAAACACAAACATTATAATAAAAATATAATAAAAATAACAATAAAAAAGTGTAAAAAAACCCTTAAGAAGAAGGATTAACAGAAATCTTACCTACTTCTCCAGTACTCAATGTAGCCTAGGGATAAAGGTTATATTTTACTTTTTTATCTGTTATATTCTTTATTTAATTTTAATTGTTCTTTTTATCATATTTTTATTTACAAATGTTGATCCAACCTTCTGTACCAGAAGAACTCACTGGAGTAATTACTCAGTGTTGTGCAACAAAAATAGATGTAGAGAAAAGCCACCTCCTTGGAATGTTCCTGAATACTGGAAAAAAGAGCGAATTCAGACTAAACGGAATTAGTATTATAACAGTTAAAGCCTATCTTCTATATATCTTATGAAATCTTCTTTATGGGGTATATAGGCACCACAGGCGAATCTATGTCCTCCTCCAATACCTCCCACCTTCATAGATGCGTAACTTATAGCATCTGCAAGGTTGATATCCTCGGCAAAGGTTAGTAGTTTTGGACATCTTCCAGATACCTTATATCCATCATCCCTCTCCTTTATGGCGAATATGGGTTTCTTCCAATCTACGTCCTCTATCGAATAACTCATCCCTGCCACAATACCAACTATACCCTCCTCCACCTTCTTCCTTTCTATTTCAAAGTACTGGAATTTCTCCCTTTGTACAATCTCCACGTTATCCCTTATATATTTCAGAGCCTTGAATAGATTCTTCTTATGTCTATTCAACATATATAACATCCTCCTGTAGTATCTTCCCCTATCCCCTTTCAGTACCTCTAAAGGAGTCTCATAATCCCCATACCTGGAGCAGGCATTTATACATGTTGAGAACTCCTCTAAGTTTCTCAGAGGTGTCATTACCATCTCTCCCCTGAACTCATAGCTCATACCAAATATTACCTTGGGAAGATACTTTATCCAGGATAAGGGGACGTACTTGTTACACCTACTTAGAAACTCACTTCCAATAGCCCTCTTCTCCTCAAAGGATAGATTACAGATTGGTTCTCTAGGGTCTATCTCTAAGTTGTACCTTCTATTCACCGTTTTTACAAAGTTCAATATCCTTGAATCATTGTTCATAAGGTCTGTTCTCACATCTGTAAAGTATCTTATAGATACAAACATAGGTCTGGTGTGTTTGCCGTAGAATTGAAGATCTGGAAACTCTAAGATATCCCCTCTAACTTTGGCATCCTCCAGTATCTCTCTATTCATCCCTACGAAACCTCCCCCTAAGTTTTGAATATCCCCCACTGCACCTAATATGGCGTACTTTGCCAGGTCTGTATAGTTGGGATTACACAACTTGGCAAATTTATAGGCTACCCCCGCCCCACAGATCTCTCTTCCCCCATCTAAGTTGTCATTCCAGGGATTCACATGGATTATATTATCAGGGGTCTTACTGTAGGCAGGTATATGGTGATCCAGTATAATTATACTGTGATCTCTACTATTCCATAGGTTATACTCCTTCATCTTTTCATTTATAAGGTTAATCTGCCCACTACCTAAATCTGCAAAGATTATCACGTTGTATTCTTTAAAAGGAATACTCTCCACAGTCTCCATGTTAAGTTGTTTTAGAAATCTAAACTCCCCCTCTATATTTAACCTGTTAAATAACTCCTCTAAGATAACCCTTGATGTAATACCGTCTGTATCAACATGAGTACATACCAGTATATTTCCGTCCTTGTTTTTCATCAGTGCTTCAACGGCTCTCCTTAGTTGAAATTCTATGGTAGTTTCCATATTTTAACACCTGATTTTAGATAATACTTATATTCCTTAAAAGAGATAACATTAAAAATTACAAATGGGACCTTCCCCTCAAGAGTAGTAATTATAACAATAAAAGTTATAAATAATATACCTTAGTACTCATCACAGTAATAATAATTAAAAATAATAAAAAGGAAGTGAAGTTATTAACTGTAGCTATGTCTCAGGATGTTTTTTTCTGAACACTAAAATATGATGGGAAATTCTGCCAGCGGTATAAGAGCTATCCCACAGTTATAGTTAAAAGATATTCGTAGAATTCCCAATGTTCAGAAATAGAGGGAAGATATATTTATATTCGAGGTAGAGAGTTTTTTATTTTTTAACAACTTCTTCATTATTTTTTACCTAATATTTTTATAATAATTTTTATTAATTTTTTTAAACCATCACTTTGATGGAAAATAGGGTATAGTATGGAGAACATTTATCTGATTTTAATTATCTTTATTTTTTATTTTATTATTATTTAATAAATCCTATTAAATTCCTAGGTGGTACCTTGAGTAAGAACATACTGAGAAGAGGACGTCTTTCCAACATTACAGAGGAAAAAGTTATGGAGTACACCACAAGTTTATCCTTCGACAGGGAGATATTTGAAAGTGATATCCTATGTGATATTGCCCATACTAAGATGTTGATGGAGAGGAAGATCATCCCAGAGAAAGATGCCAGAAAGATAATAGAAGAACTTATAAAGATACTGAAAGAGGGAATAGATATCTTAGATCTAGATCCCTCCCTAGAGGATATCCATATAGTAATCGAAAACGAACTTATAAAGAGACTGGGGGAGGATGTTGCAGGGAAGATGCACACCGGTAGAAGTAGAAACGATCAAGTTGCAACAGATATTAGAATGACTTTAAGGGAGAAGGTACTCCTTATATTGAAGAAACTTATAAACCTGGAGAAAACCCTTCTCTCCCTTGCAGAGGAACATGTAGAAACCCTCTTCGTAGGATACACCCACCTACAGCATGCCCAACCTACAACCTACGGACACCATCTATTAAGTTACGTCTCCATGCTTGAAAGGGATATCCAGAGACTACTGGATACATATAAGAGGATAAACATCTCACCATTAGGATGTGGAGCCATGGCTACAACAGGTTTCAACATAGATAGAAAGAGAACTATGGAGTTGCTGGGGTTTGAGGATCTCATTGAAAACTCCATGGATGGTGTCTCTACGAGGGATTTCATCTTGGAGGTTATGGCGGATCTATCTATCCTTGGAACAAATTTATCTAAGATATGTGAGGAGTTGATACTCTT
>DQVU01000167.1 GCA_015661585.1 Methanothermococcus okinawensis
CTCCTATCAAATGACAGAAATAATAAGCCAAAACCCGATAGTAGGGTTAGGTGTGTTTATATTCTGTGTACTACTGGCTGTAATTTTAGGGGCAATAGTGGGGGCACTCTCTATCCTTCCAAGTGCAAAACTTAGGGGGGACTATCTAGGTGTTACCCTTCTGGCGATAAGTGAAGTAATATACTTCATCATGTTCTACAACACTGGAATAATAGGAGGATACTACGGAGTATCTATACCTGATATACTGGCCTTTGTACCTGGAGAGTATAGGATGTACGCCTATACAGTACTGGCGTTGATAGGAGCCCTAATAGTTTATATATTCTTAGAGAGGTTGCTAAACAGTCCCTACGGTAGGATACTTAGGGGACACAGGGAGAACGAGGATTTAATAAAGGCCTTTGGTAGGGATGTGATGAAATTAAGAGTTAAAACTATGGCCTTAGGTTCTGCAATCGCCGCCATTGCCGGAGTTATATTCGTATTCTACTCCTCCAGTGTTGTAGGAAATGCATTTAACAGAGTTGAATGGACATTCTATCCCTTCCTTATAGTACTCCTTGGAGGTAAGGGAAATAACAGAGGTGTAGTTTTAGGAGCCCTTATATTTGTACTACTTAAGATGTTGATCGACTTCTACAAATTCGACATTAAGTACTTACTCCATCTACCCTTTGAGGCAGTTTGGTTACAGTATATAGTCTTTGGGATTTTGGCACTTCTGATACTCTGCTACAAACCTGAGGGTATATTGAAGGAGAAACCTATATACACTCCACCTATAAAGTCCAGGATGGAGAACAATAATATCTAAGTGCTTATTGGTATCCTAATAAATGGAGTTAAAAAAATACTCGATAAAGGTAAAAAGTAAAATCTCGTTATCATCTCTCTGAGCATCCGTAGAATGAGAGAAAGCTGTTTGGATTCTGTTAATTCCTTTTCTTAAGGAGTTTTTTTACTTTTTTATTTTTTATTATAATCTTAGTTCCCATTAAAGTGGTGATTAAAAAGAATAAGAAAAATAATAATTATTTATAAAAAATCCCGATGAAAATAATCACAAAATGAATAAAACCATTAAATATCCAGATCTTTCCTGAACACTAAAGTAGATACATCTGTTTTTCTTTTTTACAACTTTTCCATTATTATTATAATATATTCTATTTTTTTAGATATTACTTCGATGGTTTTATTATAGTTTAAAAAGTTAATCCACAACGTATATAATTATTATCATGAAAATAAATTATAAATAAAGATGAACATAGTTAAAAAAAATAAGTTTTTATCCCTGAATTATTCTGTTTATTAAGGAAGTGAAGTAGGATCTCTGTTATCCTTTTTTTAAGAGTTTTACCTTATTATTTGTTAATCTTTTACTATTTTTTTACTCTAATTGTTCTTCTTATTATTTTATTGATATTCTCCATGGTTGTTGTTAATTTAAAATGTTTTGTCTATTACAATATTTTATGTGAAACTCTTTAGAGGAATCAAAACATTGTTTGTTTATAACTCATTCCTTAAGGCTTCTCTCACTAACTTGATACCTCTCTCTAGGAGATCCTTTGCAATAGTATCATCCTTCCCCTCAACCCTTATCCTTATACAGGGTTCAGTTCCAGAAGGTCTTATAAGTACCCATCCATTTTCCAAGTTAAACCTGGCTCCATCTACAGTCTCGGGGGTTCTTTGGAATATTCTCTCTCCGTACTCTATCACATACTTCATAACAGAGGATTTCTTATACTCTTCACAGGGTATCTTCTCCCTTAGATTTACATAGGATGGTACCTCATCTAAGAGATTACACAGTTTCTCATCGAAGTACTCCATCATCTCCAAAACCCTTAAACCAGATAGTATCCCATCTGGGGTTAGATGCACATCTCCATGGATCCAGGTACCAGAGGGTTCCCCTCCAAAGAGGGCGTTGTACTTAGAGAGTGCCTGGGAGACTGCCACATCTCCAACCTTGGTTCTAACAACTTTAACTTTATCTCCCAGGTATTCATCTAGGGACATCGACGCATCTACTGTAGTTATCACTACCTTACTCCCAGTTTTTTCCACTATATATTTAGAGAATACTGCAAGTAACTTGTCAAAATCTGCTATCCTTCCTCTTTCATCTATGGCCACCATCCTGTCCCCATCTCCATCATGAGCTATCCCTATGTAATTTTCCCCTCCTTCATTCAATCCCTTCACTACCTTCATAGTCTCCTGAAGGTTCTCCCCATTTGGCTCAGGCATCCTACCTACAAATCTCCCGTCTAGATGAGCATTTAGAGATATAACATGAGATCCAACATCTGTAAATAGATAGGGAGATATTACAGAACTTGCTCCGTTGGCACAGTCTACAACTACATTAAAACCCCTATTTATCGACAGATGTTTAAGGATATGTTCCCTGTACTCCCTCAGTGCATTCTCATCTCTCAATACCTCTCCAACAGAACTCCAATCAGCCCTTTTAAAGTTGTTTTTAAAGATTATCTCTTCGATTTCCCTCTCTTCCTCGGGGCTATAGGGAGTACCATCCCTGTTAAAGAGTTTTATACCGTTGTACTCTGGGGGGTTGTGGGAGGCAGTTATCATAACACCTACTTCGAAATTCCTAGTGAAAAAACCCAAGGTTGGAGTAGGTGCAATACCTATATCTGTTACAGTGGCTCCTCCACTTAAGAGGCCTGCAGTTAGAGCACTCTTTATTAGATCTCCAGTTGTCCTGCTATCCCTGGCAACAACTACATCCTCTACCTTCTGAGATATAGCAAAACCTACCTTATAGGCGATCTGGGGATCTAAGTCCTTCATCCTTATACCAGAGGTTCCAAAGAGTTTCATAATATCAACCTAAGTTGTTAATGGTTTATTGTAAGACAGAAAAAAATAAAACTTTTGTAGATATTTAACAATCTTGATTTTATTTCTATATTAATTATAGTAAAAACAATTATAATAAAAAAATTGTAAATCCTATAAATACTAAAAAAGAAGTGGAACCATTAACCGTATATTTATCTATCAACATGTTTCCTGAGTATTGAGATAAGATTATGATATTCATCGTGATAAACATATATCGACTGGTATGATAGCCTGTATTAAAGTGAAGATGTCCGGTAAAAAATAGAAAATAATATATAGTTATTACTTATTAATTGGATACACCTTAAACTCACAGTAGTCGTAACCATTGGCACAACACTTCGATTCCACAACTTTAACCTTTTTATTTAATATACCTTCTAAACATCCTGTTAGTACTCCCCTTTCAAAGTAACATACAGATTTACCAACGTTTGGAAGACCTGAACAGAATGCGCACTCATATACATGAATTTTTATAGGATCTTTGCTTACCAATTCTGGAATACCCATTCTTAAACTCTCAAAACATTCTATCATTTCATCTATGGATTTTACCCCTAAACTCTTTCCAAAATCTACCCCTGCATGATACAGTTTTGATAACGCGTTGAATCCTAAGTACTTTACAAGAGAGAGAAGTACTGCCCTATACAGTACAGTATCTACACATCTACCTAATATGGGTCTATTGATATCACAAATTTCCTCAAAATCTATAGGTAGTTTATTGAATAATTTATTTGTGGCGTTTTGCAGCTTTTCTTTTTCTTTAAAATTGTTAATATTGAACAAATTCACTATTGTAAAATCTGTCATAGAAATCCCCTAGTAGATTTATGTAGGTAGTTAGGTTGTTGTTTGGGTATATATTATTATAATTATATTATAAAGTATAAATACTTTTTCAATAATTTTATAAAACTGAAAATAAACAAAAAATAGGGAAACCATGGAGATGCCTAAGGAATATCCATTGGAACTGGAGAAGGTAGTACAGAAGAAGTGGGAAGAGGAAGGTATCTATAGATTTAAAAACGACAAAAACAAGCCCCATTATGTTATAGATACTCCACCTCCATATCCTACAGGGAATATGCACCTAGGACATGCCTTGAACTGGACGTACATGGACATAATAGCGAGATTTAAGAGGATGAACAACTACGATGTCCTCTTTCCGCAGGGATGGGATTGTCATGGCCTTCCAACAGAGGTAAAAGTTGAGGAGATCCACAATATAACGAAATCTGACATA